>WGCT01000224.1 GCA_015493625.1 Draconibacterium sp.
ATGGAAAAACAATATTCAGGATTATCGGGCTATTTTTTTGTCTTTTTAGAAGTTGTATTATTGCTGTTAATTGCATTTGGATTTATGCGTGGAATGATTGTTCCGGCAATATTATTAATACCGGTATTTATTCTTCTTGCAATTGGGTTTACCGTTGTCGATCCAAATCAAAGTTGTGTAATGATTTTGTTTGGAGCTTATAAAGGAACAATAAAAACGAATGGATTTTACTGGGTAAATCCTTTCTTTGTGCGCAAAAAGATTTCGTTACGGGCCAGAAATTTCGATAGCGAAACAATAAAGGTAAACGATAAATTGGGAAACCCAATTATGATTGGACTGGTTTTGGTTTGGAAAGTTGAGGAGACGTATAAAGCTGCTTTTGGAGTTGATGAGTTCGAACATTTTGTTGTTGTGCAAAGCGAGGCTGCACTCCGAAAGCTGGCCGGTTTATACCCTTATGATAATATTGAAGATGAATCGGCAAAAGTTACTTTGCGCGATGGTACCGAAGAGGTGAATGAAAAACTGGAACGCGAGATTGTTGAGCGGTTAGATATTGCCGGAATTAATGTAATTGAAGCGCGAATAAATCATATTGCTTATGCGCAGGAAATTGCACAGGCAATGTTAAAACGCCAACAGGCAACAGCAATTGTGGCGGCCCGATATAAAATTGTAGAAGGAGCTGTAAGTATGGTCGAAATGGCATTGGATCAACTTAGTAAAAAGGAGATAGTTGAACTGGATGAAGATAAAAAAGCAACAATGGTTAGCAATTTAATGGTTGTTTTATGCGGCGATAAAGATGCTACACCAATTGTGAATACCGGAAGTATTTATTAAGATGGAACGTATTTTATTTGTTGAGGAACAGCGATTTACGCAATGGTGGTTGAGGGCAATTATGATTCTTTCACTCCTTGCTGTTATTGCTCCTTTTGGTTATGGAATCTATTCGCAGGAAGTTTTAAATGCTCCTTTTGGCAATAATCCTACGAGTACGAACAGTTTGATTGTTACCGGAGTTTCAGTACTCGTTCTTGTTGGGCTAATTTTTGTGATTTTTGTTTGTATGAAATTAAAAACAAAAATTACGACAGAGTTTGTTATGGTTTTATTTCCTCCTTTTATGCGAAAGTGGAAAAAGATTTCGCCTGATGAGATTGACCGGTTCGAAGTGCGTACATATAAAGCAATTTACGAGTACGGAGGTTATGGTATGAAAAGGGGGTTTAGAGCGGGGCAATCGTATACCGTTTCTGGAAAAATTGGTCTGCAACTTTATCTGAAAAACGGGAAGAAGATTTTAATAGGCACAAAAAAGAGGCAGGCAATAGAATATGCAATGAGAAAATTATCGGGGACGAAAAATAGGTGAAAATGGCTAAGAAAAAAACATTTGTTTTACGGATAGACCCGGAAACTATGAATGCAGTAGAAAAATGGGCTGCTGATGATTTTAGAAGTATTAATGGCCAAATAGAATGGATTATTCACAATGCTCTTAAAAATGCAAAACGATTAAAAAAGAGCAATGAAGAGTAACTCTATTTTATATTTTCTTGCCAATTAAAGGATATGAAAAATGCGCTAAATAAAAAATCTAATGATTATTTATTTAGCGCATTTTTGTTTAATATTTGCTGTTTAGTCAGTGTCTAATTTTTATTTCGAAGATGTACGCCCGGATTTTCTCCGTATTCAATATCAACCATCTCTCCATCGTTTAAAATCGAAAGACGGGAAGCTTCAACAACCAGTTCGTTAATATAACTGTTTGCTGGTGTGGCAATAATTCCTTTTGCATCAACTTCCTGAATTAACTCTCTTCTTCTTTTTAATGACTCCGAATCCGGCAAGTCTTTTACTTCAATCTCAATTTTATTTGCCATTTTTATTGACGCAGCAACCGACTCAAAACCATAGCCAATGGGTTTTAATCCTTCACCTTCCCAAGGAACGAGTTGATAAAAGTCGGGGCTAACATAATTGAAATGAGAGCCTGCACAACCAATTCCATCAAGATAAGAATATTCAACACCTCTGAATTGGTCGTTGTGTTTTATCATTCCCGATTTATTGTCGCCCTCAAAAAACATTTGCAGATTTTGCTCGTTACTACCTGCAGCCTGGTCGGGGTATCCAAGTCCATTAATAACCGTTAGAATAGCACCATTTTCAAAACGCACTCTTCCGTTTGCCCACATATATCCTTCATTTCCGTTTGGAAATTTTCCTTTAATTCCCGACACCGAAATCTCAACAGGTTTTAATCCGGTAATAAAGTAAACCAAATCGACATAATGACAACCAACATAAACAAATGGGTCGGTTTTGTCGCAGGTAAACCAATTTTGGAAATTCGACGAACGATAAAAATAGGGTTCAATTAATTTAGCTTCACCCATAACAAACTCGCCAAACTGTTTTTGCTCGCAGCTCCGTTTTGCTATAAGAGCTCTTCTATCGAATCGTTTGTGGTATTCTATTCCAATAAACAGTCCTTTTTCGAGTGCAATTTCTTCTATTTCAACAGTTTGTTCATATTTTAAAACCAGAGGTTTTACACAAAGCACGTGTTGATTGTTTTTTAATGCCTCTATAATTACTTCGTAATGAAATTGGTCGGGCATTGCCACAACCACCATTTGTCGAGGTTTCATCGATGCAATAACCTCTTTATATAACGAAGGAAATTTATTCTCTTCAGGTTCGGTTATTGCCGGGTATGCATTAAAATCGTGATTTGGGAAAGCGTCAACAATGCTTGGGCTGCTTTTTAATAGTTTTAATGGTGCCGAGTCGAGCGAGCAAACATTAATGCTGTTTACAGTACCGTTTCTTTGCAGTTGATATATCGATGGCAGAATTAAGTCGTGCGTAATCATTCCGCCACCAACAATTGTTACATCTATCGAGTTGTTCATCGTTTTTTTGTTTTTATTTGTTGCCTAAAATTTCGTCACACGCTTCGTCGAGCACTTGAATACCTTCTTGTAGTGCCTCTTCGGTAATTACCAGCGGCGGTGCAATTTTTATACATTCACCGGCAATTCCTACCGGAGCAAACATCAATAATCCTTTTTGGAAACATCTTTCGTTTATTTTTTGAGCAGTGTCAGGATCGGGTGTTTTAGTACCTTTTTTTACTACCTGAATTCCGGCAACCAACCCTTTTCCGTGTAAACATCCTAAAACTTCAGGATATTTTTTCTGAATGTTTTCTAATCCCGAAAGTAAAACTGTTTCAAGGTTAGCCGCATTTTCAACTAATTTCTCTTTTTGAATTATTTTTAGATTCTCGATTGCAGAAACAACAGGAAGCGGGCTAGCCGAGTGTGTCGATGTCATCGAGCCGGGGCCGTATAAACCCATAATATCTTTTCGGCCAATTACTGCTGAAATTGGTAACGACGACGAGATTCCTTTTCCACAGGCAACTAAATCGGGTTTAATTCCATAATGTTCGTATGTAAACATTTTTCCGGTTCGGCCAAAACCTGCCTGAACTTCGTCGAAAATTGTAACTATATCGTGCTCTTTACAAAATGCAACAAGTTTTTGCGCATATTCAACCGGAAGAAAGTCGGGGCCAACTCCCTGATAAGATTCAGTCATTACACCGGCAATTTCATCGGGTTTAATTCCCTTGTCGTCTAACGTTTTTAAGAACAAGTCAAACGAAGTATCTTCATTTTTAAACCCATCGGGGAATGGTACTTGAACAAAAGTCTTTCCCTCGTCAACTATCCATGTTTTTAATTTGTCCATTCCTCCTGCCAGTTGTGCTCCCAGAGTTCGACCATGAAATGCATTCTTAAACGAAATAAAGTATTTCCTTTTCGGCCCATATTTTTCGATGGCATATGTTTTGGCAAGTTTTATACAATTTTCGGTTGCTTCGCTACCGGTACTGAGCACAAAAACCGAGTAGTTTTCCGGGTCGGGCGATATGCTTTGAAGCATGTCGGTTAATTCCGAACGTTTTTCGTGTACAAAAACATAGGTGGCTAAAAGTTGTTTGTTGATTACTTCGTTCAGTCCGTTAATAATTTCTTCGCGACCATGTCCGGCATTGGCAATTAATACACCCGACGACCAGTCGAGCCATTTGTTGCCCCACTTATCGAAAACCTGAAAGCCGGTTGCTTTATCCCAAACAATCGGGGGTTGCCCCATCATCGAAACCGGTTCCGATTTCGATAAATTCTCAAATATTTCAAGT
>WGCT01000225.1 GCA_015493625.1 Draconibacterium sp.
ATTATATTCTGTTAACGCTTTTTATTTTTCTTAATCAATTAATCTTACTGCACCTTTGTCGGCTGACGAAACTAAACTTGCATAAGCTTTTAATGCTTTCGAAATATTCCGCTTTCTTCCAACCGGAGTAAACGCCTCTTTTCCTTTGGCAACTTCAGCAGCTCTTCTTTCGGCCATCTCCTCATCCGAAATCATAAGGTTTATGGAACGCTCAACAATATTGATTTCAATTTTATCGTTGTCATGTATTAATCCAATTGCACCGCCACCGGCAGCCTCGGGCGAAACATGCCCAATTGAAAGTCCGGATGTACCACCCGAAAATCTTCCGTCGGTAATGAGCGCGCAGTATTTATCTAATTGCATCGATTTTAAATATGAAGTAGGGTAGAGCATCTCCTGCATTCCCGGTCCGCCTTTGGGCCCTTCATAACGGATAACGATAACATCGCCTTTTTGAACGGCATCGCCAAGAATTCCGTTAACCGCTTCGTCTTGCGAGTTAAAAACCCTAGCTGTTCCTGTGAAATTATAAATTGATGGGTCAACTCCGGCAGTTTTTACTATGCAACCATTTTCGGCAATGTTGCCAAAAAGAATGGCCAGACCACCATCTTTATTGTAAGCGTGTTCAATATTTCTAATGCACCCTTTTTCGCGGTCATCGTCGAGTTGTGGGTAATAATTCTCTTGCGACCCCATCACAAGGTTTCGCGAACCATCACCCGGAGACGAAAGGAATCGTTTTTTTGCTTCGTCGGTTACTGTATCTCTTTTAATATCGTATTTGTCGAGTGCTTCTTTAAGTGTCAGCCCGTCAACCCTTTTTACCGAAGTTTCCATTAATCCTGCACGGTCGAGTTCACCAAGAATAGAAAGAATTCCACCGGCTCGATTTACGTCCTGAACATGATAATGCGAGCTCGGTGCTACTTTGCAAAGGTTGGGCGTTATCCGCGAAAGTTTATCGATATCTTCCATGGTAAATTCAACTTCTGCTTCGTGTGCAATGGCAAGCAGGTGCAGTACTGTATTTGTCGAACCGCCCATAGCAATGTCCAGCTTCATGGCATTTAGAAACGAGTCGCGAGTGGCAATACTTCGTGGTAGTACCGATTCGTCACCCTCGAAATAATAAGCTTTTGTTGCAGCCACAATTCGTTCCACGGCTTCATTGAACAGTTTATTGCGGTTGGCATGGGTAGCCACAATTGTTCCGTTTCCGGGCAGTGCCACACCAATTGCTTCAGCCAGACAGTTCATTGAGTTTGCTGTAAACATACCCGAACACGATCCACAGGTAGGGCAGGCACTTTGTTCAATTTGCGCCAGTTCGTTGTCAGAAACCGAAGTATCGGCAGCCAGTACCATAGCATCAACCAAATCGTAATATTTACCTCCAATTTCGCCGGCTTCCATTGGCCCGCCCGAGACAAAAATTGTTGGAATGTTCATTCGCATGGCGGCCATCATCATTCCGGGGGTAATTTTATCGCAATTCGAGATGCAGATCATAGCATCAACTTTATGGCCGTTGCACATGTACTCTACACTGTCGGCAATTACATCGCGCGATGGGAGCGAGTAGAGCATTCCGTCGTGCCCCATGGCAATTCCATCGTCAATAGCAATGGTGTTAAACTCGGCAGCAAAAAAGCCATGTTTTTCAATCAGCCCTTTTATATGTTGTCCAATATCGTGCAGGTGTACGTGCCCCGGAACAAATTGTGTGAATGAATTTACAATGGCAATTACCGGTCGCCCGAAATGTTCTTCTTTCATACCGTTTGCACGCCACAAACTTCTGGCTCCTGCCATTCTGCGGCCCTGCGTTGTTTGATTACTTCGTAATGGAATTTGCATTTTTTTTGTTTTTATTATTCATTAAAAAAGCCCTTCTCATTTCTCGAGAAAGGCTTGTTATATTTTCAAATCTATAAATATACGCTAACCTCTCTCAGAACATCTAAGAACGACCTCAAGGACTAGAATATTTACAGATAAACGTTTCATTTTGTTTTTGTTGAAGGCAAATGTAAAAATTAAATTCAAAAATTAAAACGATTTGAAAGTAAATTGAGAATTTTTATAAAAAAAATAAATTAATGATGCTTTATTGGTTTGAGATGTTAAACGTGGCATTTTTTCTGGGGTGGATTATTCAAGGAAAATCTTGTATCTTTGTATTGGACTCAGTCCACCAGTGGCTTCATGCTGGTTTCGACCTTGCGCCACAGATAAGGGATTTCTAAAAGAAATCCTTTATTTTCTTTCATATACCGACCAGCTTTCAGTTTATTTTCATAAATATCGAAGTTTAATGTCTGATAATCAGCTTTTTATGGCCGTCCTTCTCTTAGAGGGAGTATATTTCTCAATATATATCATAATTAAATATAATTCTACGAATCCGGATTTCATATTAGATAATTCAATCTTTTTGCCTACTTTAATATCAAGATAAAAAAATATAAATACACGCAACTTTTTGTAAAACCAGCATTAGGAGTATTAAATAACAACATTGTCGGTGTCACTCGAAGTAAAAGTTGTATTGATATCAAAAATTGTCGGTGTCACTTCGAGTGACGCCGACAATTCTGCTGTAAGAACCTTAAAT
>WGCT01000226.1 GCA_015493625.1 Draconibacterium sp.
ATGTAGATGAACAGACTTATGAATTTTAAAATATGCTTTATGAGCTTACTAGCAGTTTTACTAGCTAATGATTATTAATTATATTTTTCCAACGTTCTAAATCTTTGCTACTAAAATCGGCATAGCCTCCTGCCTCAACACTATCCCAAATCTCAAATTCCGAAATATTATAATTTAAACCTGCGATAAAACTTTCATCAGTTAAATCGCCAGGCCCTTTTGTTTGAACTGCTAAGGCACCGCCTAACTCCAGAAATGTCTGATAGATAGGAATGGCACCGTTGGTTAAATTTTCTTGTAACCCATGATTTGAAAGAACAGCTCTTTCTTCATATCGAGATTTAAACATTTTCATAACATTAATGGTGAAATTGATATCATTAACGGGAACGCCCGTATCAATTTTTCTATATAAATTAAAACTATAATCCAAAAGCGTGTGCTGCCAACAAGAATAATCGTCCGGTGCTCCTTTTAAAGCTTGCTTAAAAGCACTGTCGGTAAAACCTTTTTGTTGTAAGTTTTTAATTGTTGCTGCATTGAAAATAGTTACAAAAGGCTCGTCTGTTGCCATTGCCGGAGAAGTTATACAAACCTCTTGAATGAGATCGTTCGTATCATAAGTTTTGGACAGAGCCACTTGAAGTTCTTGCCACGCCAAACGGTATTCCTCCGTCCAGAAAAGGCCGATAGGATATGAAACAGACGAATTTATTTCTACTATTACGGGACCATTTGCCAGATCTAGCACCCAGTTAGGCGTATTTATAGTAGCTGAAATCCTTAATTTTGCTTTAAGGGGATGATTAGGATGTGAAGTGTTATAATCCGTAATATCATTGAGCTCTTCTTGAATGATAGAAAAGTCAAAAACGCCTCTTTGCGGTTCCAAAGCTCCCCAAGTAGCTCGAATGACGACACCTGAATAAATATCTTGATGCACATTTGCTTCTTTCAAAACATTATAATTCCCATTTCGTAAATCTTGAGTGCTGCCCATGGTTACGAAACCTTTAATGGGCTTTTTGATTAAAAGATCGTCAATTGTCGGTGTTGTTTTAGTGCAGTTCACGGTAAGAAATACGATAAACAAAAGAGAGAATAAGTTACAAAATTTCATGAAAATTGATTTTTCGGTTATACTATCTTTTTAAGACAACTCTATTTTAAAAAAGTTTAAATAAAATCTGGCAATTCTGTAGGTCGATTATTATAAATAGAATAAATTCAAATAGAATTTTTGTTACTACTCAGCAGCACGATGAAATATTAAATCACTGATTATTAATCCTTTTTGTCATGATTTTTGTTCCAAAGAAACAAAAATCCCGCCAAAACTACAGATATTTACAATATTTTACACCAAGCTAAAGAGACTGTGTGAAAATGTGACTACTCTTTGCCGTTGGATTTATCTAACGGTTATTGAATAGAGAGATGGAACTGGACTTTAGTCCTGAATATAAGACAGTTGGACTAAAGTCCAACTGTTCATGTCATTCCACATTCCGTCCCATAAATGGGACGGCAAATGATAAAAAGACTGTTTTCACACAGTCTGTAAATATGGGACTATTAATAATCGATACTTTAAACATGCTGAGTAGTAACAATTTTTCTTTCTTTTTAATGTCTAATGTTAGCCAACTATATTTCCCTCTTAATAATTGTTTCGTTGGTAATTGTCTCCACAAGACATCCTGTTTTTAATCAGTAAAATATAGCCATAACATGCTTAATATGATAGCATTCGGGTTCATTCTCCCTAAATTCAATTAACATAAAACATACGTAAAAAGCTATTTTTCGCTAAGCAACCCTCTTGTTAAAATGAATGTTATTTTTGCAATTCACTTTATGGGAAATTTCAGAAAAAATATCTCGCGGCTCTATCTTATAAAAATCTCGAAATGGTTTAATATGGTTATGCCTGTAGTTGTTCTGTTCTACCAAAACAATGGAATGAGAATGCAGGATATTTTTATTTTGAAAGCCATCTATTCTGTGGCTATAGTTTCAATGGAAATTCCGTCGGGGTGGATGGCAGATATGTGGGGCCGTAAAAAAACGTTAATTCTCGGAAGTATTCTGGGAAGTGCCGGATTTTTAATGTACAGCTTTTCGTATGGTTTCTGGGCATTTGCAGTTGCCGAGATTATTCTTGGATTTGGCCACTCGTTTGTTTCCGGAGCCGATTCGGCCATGCTTTTCGATAGTTTAAAAGCTGACAACAGCACCAAAGAATACACAAAACTTGAAGGAAGAATGGCGTCGGTTGGTAATTTTGCAGAGGCAATTGCCGGAATTCTGGGTGGTTTTCTGGCTGCAATTAGTTTACGCACGCCGTTCTATTTTCAGTTTGTTGTAGCTGCAATTGCAATTCCGGCAGCACTAACATTAACCGAACCTAAATTAATAGTTGCCAAACATGCACACTCTATAAAAACTCTCTTTTTGAATATTAAAAAAACATTCGCCTCGAACGCAAATTTGCGCATTGCAATTTTGCTGTCGGCAGTAACCGGAACAGCAACATTAACATTTGCATGGCTGGTTCAACCGTTTTTTAAGATGGTTGGACTGCCGGTGGAGATGTTCGGTATTTTTTGGACTGCGCTGAATCTTACGGTTGGAGTATCGTCGATATTTGCACACCGCATTGAACGCTTTTTCGGAAAACAATCGACTCTGTTGTTTATTATTCTTATGCTCTCTGCCGGCTATTTTCTCTCCGGAATTGTAATCAGTTTTTGGGGAATTGCATTTTTGTTTCTTTTTTATTTGGTGCGGGGAATTGCAACACCTGTTCTTAAAAATCTCATTAATCAATACACTGACAGCGAAGTTCGCGCAACTATGTTGTCGGTTCGAAATTTTATCATTCGGATTACATTTGCCGGAATTGGCCCGCTACTGGGTTGGATGACCGACACGATAAGTTTGAATTCTGCTTTTTTACTTGCCGGCATAATTTATCTCTGTGCAGCCCTAATTATTGTTTTTCCGTGGTTGAAAAAAAGATAAACTTTTACCAATTATTAATCAGTCGACTGAGATTTTTAGCCCGTCGTATGCAACAAACACATTTTCGGGCAACTCCTTTTCAATTTCATGGTGCTTGCCAAAACTATGACTAAGGTGAGTTAAAAAGGCTTTTTCGGGCTTCACTTCACGAATTACTTTCAACGCTTCTTCGAGATTAAAATGCGAAATATGTTTCTCTTTTCGTAGTGCATTTATAATAAGAATACGCGAACCTTTTATCTTTTCCAATTCAAGGGGTTCAATTGAATTTGTGTCGGTAATGTAAGTTAACCCACCTACTCGAAACCCATAAACAGGCAACTTATAATGGTAGCACCGAATGGGAGTAAACTCGATATCGTGAACTACAAATGGATGATTCTCAATTAAATGGAGATTCATTTTAGGAATTCCCGGATATTTCGATTTGGCAAAAACATAACTAAAAGTACGTTTAATTGCTTCCTGCACGCGGCTCTCGGCATAAATATCGGTAGGGTGTTTTTGTATCCAGTTAAACGAACGAATATCGTCGAGACCAAAAATATGGTCGACATGCTCGTGAGTCAGTAAAATGGCTGATAACGACTTTACCTTCTCGCGCAACATCTGCTGGCGAAAATCGGGCCCGGCATCAATAACAAAATTCAGAGCATTTATTTTAATTAAAAGCGACGACCGAAGCCGCTTGTCTTTTGTTGACGAAGAGTTACAAACCGCGCAATTGCAAGCAATAACAGGAACTCCCTGCGATGTGCCTGTGCCTAGAAATGTAGCTTCTATATGCAATTTACTCATTCAACAAATTTAATTATTTACGTTAATTTACGATATAAAAACTCAACAGATAAAATTTTTCCATTACATTCGTAATAAACTCAATCGTGAAGGTTGAAGTAAAAACAAACTTTTACATTAATGGCAAAACTATATTTAATTCCAACAGTTTTAAGCGATGGCGACTGGCAAAATGTATTGCCGGCACAAATACATCCAATTCTTACACATACAAAACATTTTATTGTTGAAAATATAAGAACTGCCCGTCGGTTTATGAAACAGGTAAATCGCGAAATAGATATCGATTCATGTACTTTCTTCGAGCTGAATAAACGCACCCGCAGTTCGGAGTTGCCCCAGTTTCTAACTCCGCTTAAACAAGGTTTCAATGTGGGTGTAATTTCCGAAGCCGGTTGTCCAGGAGTTGCCGACCCCGGTGCCGACGTGGTAAAACTGGCTCACCAAAAAGGATTTCTGGTGGTACCAATTGTGGGGCCGTCGTCAATTTTGCTGGCATTAATGGCCTCCGGATTAAACGGACAGAATTTTGCTTTTACAGGCTATTTGCCGGTAAAACCAAACGAGCGGGTAAAACAAATTTCAGTGCTGGAAAGGCGAGTAAAAAGTGAACGACAAACACAGATTTTTATTGAAACGCCATACCGTAACAACCACTTAATTAACGATTTAATAAAAACCTGCTCGCCCTCTACCCTTCTTTGTATTGCAGCAAATATTACCGGCAAGAACGAATTTATTGCCACAAAAACCATAGCTCAATGGAAAGGGAATGTACCAGATTTACATAAACAACCGGTTATTTTTTTAATTGGATAATGATTCGAATTTAAGGAAATGGCTTTGCTTTGTATCTCCTATATTTCAGATTAAAATTAGCAAAACCGAAAAACGTTAAATCAAGTTCAACTCTTTTAAAATTTTAAATTCCATTTCAAAATTTGGAGTAAACGTACCTTGGCCAATATTTTTTTCAATCTGTTTTTTTGTCCAGAAACGGGCTTCATCAACTTCGTCGGAATGAACATTGAAATTTTTATAGTTGTAGGTAGTAAAGAGATAAATCAGCTCCTTTTCAACTTCCGACTCCCAGAGGTATGTTTTTTGCAATTTTGCCGAAAAATCTTTCAATCCAATCTCTTCGAATGCTTCACGTTGCAACGATACGTTCAATGTTTCGCCGGCCGAAATATGACCGCCAACGGCAGTATCCCATTTCCCGGGTTGAATAAGTTTCGACTCGGGACGTTTTTGCAACAGCACTGCTTTATTCCTATGAATAACATGCAAGTGTACAACAGGATGCAACAACTTGCCTCCGTTATGAACCTGACTGCGAGGAGCTTGCCCGGTTACTCTCCCCGTTTCGTCGACTATAGGAACCCACTCTTCGTTAGCAAAAGCTTTCTGTTTTTTTTTCTGTCTTACCAGTTCAATTAGAAAATAGAGGCCAAACAGAATGTAAAAAAGACCGCCGCTAATAAAAGCCCAGGCTTCTTTACTCATATAAAAAGTGGCATAAAAAACTACAATGGTATGTACAGTAAAAATATAGAACAGATATTTGAGGCTTTTGCGCATTTGCACCATTTGGGCATCGTTAAACTCAATATCTTTCATATATCGCTGCCCCATCAGTCCAATTATATTTACCTTCGAAAAGGCAGAAATAGCAAGAACTGCGACCAATATCAATTCAATTAATCCAGGTTTCAGCTTAAAGAAAATGTCGTTATTAAGAAGAATTGATACGGCCCCTAAAACAACGAGCAACAGCGTATCGAACAGAATGAATTTATCGAATCGTTTCTCTTTAAACCCCACATACAACAGTTCGGCAACTCCCACCGCAATAGCAACAAACAGCCCGATTTTAGTTCCCCATATTTCGTCGGCTGCAATAAAAACAAAAAGAGGAATAAAGCCGGGCAGTAGTTTTTTCAGAAGCTGCGCTCTGTTCATTTGTTTATGTTTCTGTTATTACACAAAACTATTATTCTTCATCGGGCCTTCTAAAAGGATAAACTTTGTAAACTTCAACCTCCATTAAAAGTGTTGTAAATCCGGGAATTGAACCTTTCCCGTTCTGTCCGTAAGCAACTTCCGACGGGAGCACCAAATGGGCCTTTGTATGCAATTGCATATACTGTGCAGCTTCTTCAAGCCCTTTAATAACTTCACTTTTACCTACTGTAAATTCAAGAGGTTCAAAACGGTGGCCAACTGTATATCCTTCGCTTTCGTCGACCAAAACACTATCGAGGGTCCATGTTGCATAAAACACCTGTACTCTATCGCCCGGAAGAATAGAATCGCCTTCTCCTTTTATTTCTTCAATATAATAGAGCCCCGACGCTTTCGGCACTGAATCGTGATAGTGAAGGTCGATGAATTCATCGAGTTTTTTCAACTCGTTCTCTCTCATCTTTTCCAAGCTATTGTCTTTGGGGCATCCCCAAATAACAACTGCCATTATAACAACTAATATTCCTGCAAAAAATTTCTTCATCTGCTCTTCTTGATTTATATTTTAATTATTTACAAAGGTTTTATATTTATCATTTTAGCCACAAAAACTAACGTTTTATACGGAGGAATAGTGCCCGAGCCTGTGCTTCCGTATGCTAATTCTGATGGTACAATAAATTGAATCTTTGCATTTTTATTCATTAATTTCATTCCGTCGTTCCATCCTTGAATCATATCCGATTCGCCCAAAACAAATTCAACAGTTCCGTTTTCGGTGTATTTGTCAGAGGCATCGAACAGCGTTCCGTCGATAAAATAACCTGCGTAACCAACTTCCAGTGTATCACCGGTTTTCGGGAATTCACCTTCACCCTCTTCAATTTTAATAAAAAAAACACCCAAATCGGTTGTGTCGATATCTTTGCCATTTTTCTCCAACCCATTTAAATATCTTTCCAAATCAATTCTTTCATTTTCGGCTGTGGCAATTGGTTCGCTATCAATTTTTAAGCACGACGAAACGAACGTAATTAAAAGTATAGCAACTATATATTTTATTCTTGTCATTCGTGTTATTTAAATTTCTGTCTCTTCTAACAGACGTTTATATTTCGGAAGAAGTTGCGTAAACTTTTCAAAAGCGGCATCGAGTGAGAGGTCTGTTTCGCCTCCCGAAGCATTTAAATGGCCACCGCCGTTAAAATGTGCTTTTGCAAATTGGTTGGTTGGGAAATTGCCTTTCGACCTGAATGAGGCCTTTACAAATTTCTCTTTTTCGATTAGCAGCACACTAAAAACGATATTTTTAATTGAAAGCGGGTAGTTTACAAACCCCTCGGTATCGCCGGGTTGAAAATCGAATTGTTTCAATTCCTCTTTCGAAATAGTTATAATTGCCGAACGAAATTCGGGGTAAACAACCATTTTTTCGTTTAAACAGTAGCCCAGTAATTTCATCCGGTTAATCGAAAAATTATGATATACTCCCGACTGAATTCGTTCGGTATCGATTCCAAACTTCATTAAATCAGAAACTACTTTAAATGTATTCGGGCGCGATGTGTTATGATTAAAAGCTCCGGTATCGGTTAAAATTCCGGTATATAAAGCTTCGGCAGCATTTTTATTAATCTGTTTTTCGAACCCGATTTGGTGTACCACATCGAAAATCAGTTCTGCGGTGGAACTGTATTCAGGCTCAGAAACCATAAAAGTGCAAAAGTTTTTAGGATACGGGTGGTGGTCAATCAGAATTTTTGTTTTGTTGAATTTTGTCACTCTTTTTTCCAATTTCCCGGCTCTTCCTACTTCATTAAAATCTACACAAATTAACAAGTCGGCCTCATTAAACAGTGCTTTCCCACTCTTTTTGTCTTTATCGTATTTTACTATGTTCAGCTCGGAGCCAAACCATTTTAAAAATTCGGGATAATCGTTTGGAGTAACAATATTAACGGTGTGTCCAAAGTTCGAAAGTATTTCGCCAAACCCAATTGCCGATCCAATAGCATCGCCATCCGGACTTTCGTGCGGAACAATTACAATCTTCTGTTTTCTTTCGGAAAGGACTTGCCTTATCGATGTAATAGTCTCTATATCAGTGTTTTTAAAAACCATATAAATTTGAATTGACAAATATACGAAATCTCTAACGGGTGCAGCGCGAAAGTATTCCAAATTTTTATAATATTGTGCAATTATAACATTTATTAAATTTTATTTTATGAACGGAAATTTAACCTTTACAATGATAAAGCCAACAGCTTTTAAAAATAACAATGCCGGGGCAATTTTAAAAATGATAAACGAAGGGGGATTTATAATAAAAGCAATGAAACTAACCCTGTTAACTCCTGAATTGGCGGGCGATTTTTATGCCATTCATAAAGGAAAACCTTTTTACGAATCGCTGGTTGAATTTATGAGCTCGGGGCCAATTATTGCCGCTGTTCTCGAAAAAGAAAATGCCGTTGAAGACTACCGGAAATTAATTGGTACCACAAACCCTGAAAATGCTGAGGAAGGAACCATAAGAAAACGATATGCTACAAGTCTCCAGCAGAATGCTGTTCACGGCTCCGACAGCGATGAAAATGCAACTCTCGAAGCCGACTTTTTCTTTTCTAAATTCGAACGATTTTAATTTTTGGAGTTAACTTTCACCAAAAATGAAGGGAAAAAGTTCTGCACGTTAAACAAGGAACTATTTCTACTTAAATAGTTTAAACAGCTCTTTTCCAAGGTTGTTAATCGACTTTTTAATATCGTCTTTAGTGGCATTTAAAATTGTTTTCCGGGCTTCTGCCAAATCCATTTTTACTTCAGGATTTCCTACGGGACCGGTAATTATTACACCTGCCGGAACAACTTTTATCTTCTCGTTTCCGGGAATCAGCTCCAGAATTTTCTGAATATCGGGGCCAAAAGCGTTGCGTTTAACATTAAAATCCATTCGCATATTAATCAGATTCTCGACACTTAACGCAGCTTTTACCGCTGTTTCCTGGCCGGCAACTTTTGTTTTAAACGGCCGTAAATCCACATTTCCATTTATCACGGTAAAGTGCGCCGTAAAATCATCGACTTCAACATTTTTCAGTTTATCGGCTTTAAGAATTCCCTTTAACTGATTAAACATTTTCGAATCGACAATCTGCAAATCCTGAGTAGTAAAATCTCCTTTCCCGTTTATCGAAGAGGGAATAAATTTAAATCCAGGCGTGAGTCGGCCTTTAATTTTAATGTTAGAGCTAAAAGTACCGCTACTATTTCCTGCTCCGGGCAACACACTTCTGAAACCCGATAAAGTACGGTATGCAGTCGGAATATCGAAATCGGCAACTTTCACTCCAAAATCGACAAAAGGCTGATTTTGCTGACTATTTTTATACGAACCGTTTACACGCATACTTCCTTGCAGCATATTCATATTTAGTCCATTAAGAATAAGTCTGCCATTCTTTGCAGTTATCAGTCCGTTTACATTTGTAATGGGGAGTTGGTCGAACTGAACACGGTTTATTTGCGAGCGAAAAGTAATATCGATATTTCCGGGAATAGTAAATGCTAAATTCTCTTTTTCTGCATGCTTCGTGTTAACGGTACTCTTCTCGTTATCAGCAACGTTAACGTTTTCTTTTGTGTTTTCAATCTGCAATCGCAACAACTCGTTAAGGTTTGTAAAGTTAGAATGTAAGTTTACGTTGCCGCTTAAAATTCCCCCTTTAAAAATATAGTTTAAGTAGTTAACCACGCTGCCCGAGAAATTAAAATCGCTCTGCCCCACCTTAACCGAAAACTGCTTTAATGAGATGTTACGCGGAGAAAAAACAAGCTCGCCTTTTGGTACAAAAACCGGTTTTGCTAGTTGCGGCGAAGTATAAACAAAATTATTGAGCAGCACTGTTCCGTCCGATTTTATTTTATCGTACTCCTCATTTTCTATGGCCGAATAGTTTCCTTTTGCATACAAGTTGGCATCGATAACTCCTGCAATGTTCACACTATCGAGCGGAAGAACATCTTTTAAATTATCGAAATTTAATTTCCCTATAAATGCCCCGTCGAACCAGGGATCGTTTACAAGATTATTCATTTTTAATACAAAATCGACAGGACTGTTTTTTACTTCGGCATGTGCATTTTTCACCTCAATTTCGGTAAGATTTAAAACGCCTTGAGGTTTCAATATGGCAACATCGGCTTTAATATTCTTAATTTTATCGGGCAATCCGGTATACTGAAAAGTTCCGTTATCGACATTCATTTTCAGTAAAAACGAAGGATAACTTTCGGCAAACCAGAAACCTTTTATATATCCTGTTACCGCTGCCGAACCGGTGGTTTTAATATCTTTTAAATAGTTGTGGTACGATGGAGGAACCAGTGCAAGAAAGTTATTAAATCCCGACTTTTGAGTTTTAATGTGCATGTCGAAAAGCGTACTATCCTCCTGAATTTCCATTCCTCCGGAAAGTTTGAGCGCAAGATTATTTACAAAAAGTTGATTATCTAAAATCGATATTTTCATCGTTTCGTAATCGATATTTAAAACCGATTTTGTTTCGAGCGAAACATTAGAGATATAACCGACATTATCGTATTTCAGATTAAAATGCTTCACTTTTCCGGCAACGTTCAAATGGGTAGACGTTCCGTACATTTCCCCCGAAACTGAAAGATTGATATCGTTTAGTGCCACCTCTGTTTTTGAGGTTTTATCGGTATAAATAAGTCGGGCATTATTAAACTCAATTTTATTCAGCTGAAGTGCCAGAGGTACCTCTACATCTTCATTTCCGGAAAAGCCGGCAACATTTTTATCCGGTTCAGTTTCATAGATAAGATTCCAGTTCTCCTTTCCATTGGTATTTATCAGCAAGTTCAGTTTTGGTTTATCAAAAATAATTTCGTCAATTACAATCCCCGACTTCTTAAAAAGCGACGACAAACTCATGGTTGCGTTTACCGTGCCGGTACTGAAAAGTGTATCGTTTTTAAATTCGTTACCGCCAACTAAAGTAAGGTTTTCAATTTCCAAAGCCACCTTTGGAAAACGCCGAAAAAGCGACAGATTAAAAGCTGAGAAATCGACCTCGGCATTCAACCTTTTATTGATTGTACTTTTTGTTGCATCGATAATATTTTGCTTAAAAAACAGGGGAATTGCGATGGCCGAAAGAAGTAGCACCGCAACTACGATAGTAATTGTTATAAGTATTTTCTTCATTGTAATAACTTAAACGAAATAATAATACAAAATTATACGAACAAATCTATTTCCGCTAAATTGTTGTGTTATTTTTCGTTAAGGGGGCGATGAATCATTATTTGCTAAATTCAACCGACCATTCAATAGGTTTTTCTGTTCCCTGAAAACTTAATTGCAACAGATTATTTTCGAGCTGTGTTGCTTTTGCCCGGCCACTTGAAATTGTGTTCGTTTTAATTTTATAACCGGAAGGCACATAAAAATACAAGCTGTATTTATCGCCCGGCACAGTTACCGACTCACCTGAGAGTATCTGTTTTTCTTCGTTCCAGTTGACTTTGCTTAAACTTTTTGCCGCCGTAAGATGGCGCGATGTAGCAAGCAACTGTGGTTGCCCCGTAGCTGCTCTGAGAAGAATTGCACAAGTACCATGTTTGGGAACCAACTTTTGCAACTTGTTATTTTTAACGTCTACTAATTTTGTATTCCAAAAATCGAATGCGAGGTAACTCTTATCCAAATCAAGACCAAGATCGGCATCAAGTTTAAGTGTTCGAATGGTGTCGTTATCAGCCCAATTGTACATCGAAATTACATCGTACTGTCCGGTAGCGGCATTTACTTTTAAATCGAGTGCTTTTGGAAACGAAGCAGGTTTTGGACAACAAGCAGGTTTTGTTTTATAAGGATACAAATCCATTGCTTTTATTGGCATTGCCGGCATTGTTTTTTTATACAACTCCAGTTTTTCATCCGGTAACGGCTTTACCAATTTAGGATGTTTACGAGCCCACCCAATATTGTATTTGCTGGTAAGAAAATTATGAAGTCTCTCTTCGGAGAAATTTGCAACATAGTCGCTAAAAACATACGCCTGCCCCGAAAGGGAGATGGTTGTAACAATTGTTTTTCCTTCGTCGAGAGTAAGTGGGTCGCGCACCATAACATCGTCGGGGTCCGACCACCAGCTAATTCCATTCAGATAATTGGCACCAAAAAGCGAATTAAAGAATGTCTGCATTCCTCCCGACCAGTGGTCTTTGCCATCCCAATTTGCATAATCGTCGCCCCCGGTTCGCGAACCGTCGAAATAGCCAAAACCAACACCAATCTCGTGCATCGAACAACCTAACAGGTAGCCTTTATCGCCCAAAATATCGCGTACTACTTTTATCGATTTCCGGTATATCTCACGGCTATCCATCTGAGGATTAAACGCATTTTCCCGGTTTTTATCTAAAAAATCCATCCAGGTTCCCCAGCCTCCGGCCTTTAAATATCCAAGTCCCCAAACGTTTACAAGGGTTTTGAACAGTGGTCGTAAATGTTTTTCAATTACATCGTTATTTGTATAGTCGAGACGGTTCATTGTTGAGTCGGCCGAACAACAAATATGAGACAATTTTCCCTCTTTATCTTTTAAATAAAAATTATCGGGGTATTTATCGGCCATCGACGGATGATTGGAGTTGGCTCCATGAATATTCAGCCACAATCCAGGCACTAATCCGTTATCTCGTACATGTTTAAACCATGCTTTTCCGCCATGTGGATAGAGCGTTTTATCCCAATTCAACCAGTTTGCATCAACTCCTCTCGAATAAGCAGCATCGAGCTGTACATATTTTAATCCGTAAGGTTTTAACTTTTTCGCCAATGCATCGGTCTCTTTCATCAATGTCTCTTCGGTCGGACTCATATAGTAACAATACCAACTGCTCCAGCCAGTCGGGGCTGTTTTAAACCGATTTGGTATGGGAACAAATGTGGGCTTAAATTTTGTTTTCTGATTGTCGACCAACCCAACAACATTGGTATAATAATTATTAATTAACGTAATTTCAGGCTCGTTTGAAAGAGCAATTTTAATATCCATCAAACTGTTATCGTTAACATTTCGCACCAACTTACTACCCTCGGGAAAGCCAATTAATATATCGGTATTCATGTCGAAAAGATGAAATATGTTTGTGGCCGAGACAAATCCCATCTGTGTGTACATCACATCGTTATCCTGACTTGCAACACGAGCAGGGATACGCTTTTCGCCGGCAGGAGCAATTCCTGCAATATAAATATTTTTAGCGTTGCACGTAAAATTTATGGTTGAATCGGAAACAACTATCGAACACTCGGCGTTAGCAGGTTCTTTTATTGTTAATACAATTGCCCCATCTTTTATCTCGGTTTCCCAACTTTTAATTCTTACAGCAGATTTACCCTCCGTTTTTAAAAGATGTACATCGGCAAATACAACGCCCAACTTACTTTGTGAAAAAGTTAATGTTCCATCGTTAGAATTCGAAACAATTTTCCATCCGTTTTCGCTGTATTCTTTTGGCTGCTGACACGCAAAAAGAAATGCTGATAATGCAATTAAAAAAGAAATTTTCATTAGTGATTTCATGTGGTTAAATTTTAGAATCAAGATACAAGAATTAAGACACAAGACAAGAAAACTAGTGCTTTAACTAAATCATGCTTTTGTGTGTAAAATCCTTTATCGTGAATGTTTCATATGATTATAATTGTATATTTTTTATGGTTTTTTTGACTCTTAAAAAGATATTTTCGAAATTATATAAAACAGTTGGGTTACGCAACGGTTGTTGTAAGTTTTATGCGGTTTTTAAAAACGGCTACTCTCCTTAATACAATTTTAACATGCTTACAACGACAACGGAGTGGCATACTCGCTATTCAATATTCGACATTCAATATTCGATATTCGATATTCGATATTCAAATTAAAAAACAACAAACAAACCATTCTTAAAAGAGCATTTTTTTTTGAGATTCCGGCCTACGCAGGAATGACGGTACGTGGTTATTTCTTTTTTAAAAATTGAGTTTTTCGTTTACCCCTTGCTGAACCTGCAACCTTATACTGTAATATTGAAGAGACTGGGTATCTGTATTAACTAAGAAATAAATACACATTCAAGAAATTCATTAAAAATATTTGCATAAAATAAATATATTGATTTACTTTGTAAGCGATTACTTACTTACATATTTAAATTTTTATTGATATGATAAAGAAATTGATATTGATTATGGCATTCCTTCCCATGCTGGCAAACGCACAGGAAGTTGAAAGCATTAAAATGCTCTTCGATTCGTTAAAGACTCACCCGCAAACAATGGCAGGCGAGATTAACAAAGAGAAAGCATTAACAGGAAAGAAGATGGCAAATGGAATGTTGTTTCCGACCATCGATCTATTTGGGGCATATAACTATTCTACCAGTCCGTCGGGAATGTTGCCCATTGCACCAAACGAGCTGCTTGGTATGGTAAAAGATCCGTCGGTAGCACAACCTTTTAGCGAGAATATTTTACGTGCAGGCGCTTCTATTTCGATGCCCATTTTTGTAAAAGCCATTTACACAATGGCGGCAAAAGCTAAAACAATGTATAAATCGGCAGAGCAAAAAAGCTACATCGACTTACTTAAAAACGAAGCGATGATTGTGAGTTTAAATGCCAATTTAAAATATATGAATGGCATGATTTCGGCACTGGACAAGAAGAGACAGTCGGTAGAAAAAACAAAAGAAATTATTACCATAAAAGTCGATAACCAGCGAGCACCACAAAGTGCACTGCTAAAAATAAACGATGCGCTCAACCAGATTGACCTCGCAAAATCGGGGATTGAATTAAAAAAATCGGAAGCCATTTCAATGATTCAATCGTTAACCGGAATTTACTTAACCAAAGAGATTGCGATGGTTCAAACAGGAACTTATGTCGATAGCGGATTTGTTGCATTAGACCCGTTGCGTTATAAAATTGAAGCCGAAAAACTGGGTGCACGAGCCGAAAAGGAAAAGCTTTGGCCGGTGTTGGTTGCACAGGGAAATTACAACCACAGCATGGCAAAATCATACAACAATAATTTGGGTGTAAACAAAAATTTTGCAACGGTTAATCTGGTACTTAAAGTTCCTATTTTCCAGAAATCGCAATACTCGAAAATTAAAATGGCAAATCTCGATGTGAAGTCGTTAGAAAACGATTTGTTTCAGAAAGAGATTGAACTAACAGCACAAGCCAAACAACTTCAGGTAAACCTGCAAATATTAGAAAATCAGGTAACCCTCTATAAACAGAGTGTTGAGGATAAAAAAGGATTATTGAAAATAGCAAAAGTTGCCTACGATAATACCAGAATGACAATTGAAGATTACTTGAAATACGAAGATGATTTATTGATGGAACAGAGCAAGTACTTTAAAACCGAAGCCGAAAAATGGCAAACACTGATGAAACTGGCAGTTATTTACGGAAACGATATAGAGAACATTGTAAAATAATTAAAAAACTAAAAAATATACGGTAATGAAAAAAACAGGTAAAAAAACAATTATCACAACACTAGTAGTAGTTGTGTTAGTAATTGGAGGCGCATTGGTAATTAAAAAAGCAAAAAAGAGAGATGCTGCTGCGCCTTTAGCAAAAACTTACGATGTTGTTGTTTCAACTCAAAAAGTTAAGTCCGACAGCGTACAACTCACCCTCCCCTGCCTTGCCATTGTACAAAACGATAAAGATGTAATGATATCGTCGAAAATTCCGGCAAGAGTAGAATCGGTAAAGCCAAGTGGTTCGAAAGTAAAAAAAGGCGAAGTAATTGTAAAACTCGACAACGCCGGAATTCAAAGTAATATTAGCAGTGTTAAGTCGCAATTAGACGCTGTAAATGTGGCCATAAAAAACATGACCGCCACGCACGAAAGAACGCTGGAACTGTTAAAAGTTGAAGGCGCCTCGGTAGAACAGTCGCAAAAAGAGGA
This sequence comes from Draconibacterium sp., assembly GCA_015493625.1. Taxonomy (GTDB): domain Bacteria; phylum Bacteroidota; class Bacteroidia; order Bacteroidales; family Prolixibacteraceae; genus Draconibacterium. The sequence goes on from WGCT01000226.1 coordinate 15,802, forward strand.
GAGTATGTTGTCGGAGATGAATGCAAAAAAAGAGGCACTCAATCAGAAATTAAACGAGCTCAACAATATGATGAGTTATGCCAATATAACATCGCCGGTTACGGGAATTATTTCGAAAACAATGGTAAACAAAGGCGATATGGCCATGCCCGGCCACCCCATTGCCAACTTAAAATCGGATAACGGATTTTATCTTCTGGTAAGGGTGCCAACAAATTTAGATGTAAAAGGTGTTGAAGTGAACAACAGCAGATTCGATGCACTGCCGCTGAACAGCACATTTAACGGATTGGCCGAATACAAAGCATACGCCAATATTCCGAACATGACAAGTGGTGACAGACTGGAAGTGAACGTGGAACTTTTTAACGGTACCGGAATTTTGCTTCCCTTCGATGCAGTTATAAACAGAAACGGAAAAAGTTATGTGCTTGTTCGGAAAGGAGAAAAAGCAAATGCACGCGAAGTGAACGTTGTTGAAAGTGGCGAGCAGGGAGTTATAATTAGTAACAACAACTTGCAAGGAGAAGAAATTGTGATTGCAAAACAAGATATTCTGTTAAAACTTTTGACCGGTGTTTCATTAAAAGTAAAGGGGGAATAAATTATGTTTGAATATTTTTATAAGCGGCCATATACGCTCTATTCGCTAATTGCAGGCTTCTTTATTATAGGAGTAATTGCATTGATGACTCTGCCTAAAAACTTGTTTCCCGATGCTAACCCACCGCAGGTAATTGTTATTACAAGCGTTCCGGGAGCAACGGCACAGGTGGCTGCAAATACGGTATCGAAACCCATTGAACAGGAGATTTCGCGGTTGGGACTGGTAACCGATATCAGTTCGGTGAATGTGGCCAATTTCTCGATTGTAAAAGCCGAATTCGGCTACAAAAAGAGCTTGAATGCTGCTGTAGATGTGGCAAATGCTCTATCAATTGCCAAAGGGAAACTGCCGCAAAACGCAAATCCGGCAATTTATACCGCCGGCGATTTTACGCTGCCTGTCGATATTATTTCTATATCGCCAAAAAACGACAATGTTAATTTAGGCGATATCCGAAAAATTGCTGATAGTTTTTTAAAACCTTACCTTTTAGGTAATCCGGAAATTGGCAACGTTGAAGTTTTTGGCGGCTACCAAAGTGCCATAAACATTGAGGTTGACCCGTTTAAAGCAAAACGTTACAATATCGATTTCGACAAAATTGCCAAGGCGTTACAAACGCTGAATCGCGATATGCCCATTGGTTTTGTTAAGGGCGAAAACAGTTTTTATACCATCACTTTTTATGGCGAAAAAGACGAGGTTGAAAAACTAAAACAAATAAATGTTATGCCCAATGTACGACTCTCGGATGTAGCCGACGTAAACTGGGGATACATGAAACGCCGCAGCGGATATGTTGGAAACGGGAAAGATGCCATTGCACTTTCTATTCAGCGGTCGCCAACCGGAAGTGTTTTGGCTGTATCGAAGGCTGCGCGTGCCGAAATGAAAAAAATGCAGGAAAAATATCCAAACCTGAAATTTGAAATTTCTGACACACAACGAGATTTAATTGAGCTGTCGAACGACAATATGTTGGTAGCCCTGCGTGATGCTATAATTTTCACATTAATAGTTATCATGTTCTTTCTCGGAAACTTTAAAGCAATTGCTGCCGCTGCCATTACCATTCCAATGGTATTTTTCTCGACCCTCGCTGTAATATGGCTGACAGGCGGGCAATTAAATATTGTAATTTACACCGCAATTATTCTTGCCCTCGGGTTGCTGACGGACAATGCGGTGGTGGTG
>WGCT01000227.1 GCA_015493625.1 Draconibacterium sp.
AATCAGGGTTGAAATCGAAATTAAATTACATACAGAAAATCTTTAACGATGATGTGGAACATTCGAATCTTGCAGAGATTTTCGAGATAAAACATTACAAAAGCAACTTCTCATTTGGCCCGCACGCACACAACAATGTTGAAATTAATTACGTGCGAAACGGAAAATGTTTTGTAAAAATAAACGATAAAGTTGTTTCGTTCCAGAAAGGCGATTGCATGATCCTCTATCCGAACGTGGAACACTATTTTTTTACAACGAAAGAGAAAGCGGTTTTGGTACAGCTTGAATTCAGGCTCGATATTTTTCCGCAAATGTTGCCAAATCCGGAACTTAAACAGAGCTTATTGTTTCTTTATCAACTATATACAAATTCGCAAAAATTAATTAAAATTCGGAATAACTTAGAGATGAACCGGTTAATTAACAAAGCGGTTCGCGAGTTGAACGATAAAAAAGCGAATTTCGAAATACTTACCCGTCTCTATTTTGCCGAACTCTTTGTGTTGATATCGAGAGAGCTGGATAGGCAATTTGGTTTTACAAACCGACAAAATGCACCGCAAACAGAGATTGTTTTGCAACACATTCACTCCAATTACCACCAGAAAATCCAGTTCGAACAACTGGCAAAAAGCAAGGGAGTTTCGTCGCGCTATCTTCGGCTGAATTTTAAAAAAAATATAGGAATCAGTCCTGTAGCCTATTTAATGGAATACCGCATAAACAGGGCACTTGAACTTTTAAAAGACCAGTCGTTGTCGGTAAAAGAGATTGCGTTCGATACCGGTTTTGTTACACAACAATATTTCAGCAAGAAATTTAAAGAGAGTGTTGGAATAACACCCATTGAATATCGAAACTCGCTGTTCCGAAAAGTGTAAAGCTTGTTGTTTATATTTCCGTAACTTGCAATTTATTAACAAATTAATTGCTGATATTTGTACCATTATCAATTTAATTTTCATATAAAAAGCATGAATTCACGAGAAAGATTTCTAAAAACCATCAACCGCGAAGCCACCGACCGCTCACCCATTTTTGCGAATTTCACACCTCAGGTTGCCGAAAAAATGGCAAAACAGATTGGTGTTCCGTACGAAGAACCTTTAGATTCAATGCTTTCAACACGGGCATCGCACATGGATTTATTGATAAAACTGGGGAACGATGCCGTAGGGATTACCTACACCGCACCAATAAACTGGCCCACAAAAACGCTGGAGAGCGGATTGATTGAAAACGAGTGGGGGATGATTTTTAAAAGTACCGGATTATATAACGAATTTCATACTTATCCGCTGGCTCATGCCGAAACCGCCGCCGATATTGAAAACTATAAATTTCCCGATCCATTTGCAGAAGGCCGCTGGGATGAAGCTGAAAAAACCATAGCCAAATACGGTAAAACACACGGAATTATTGCCGATCTCGAAACCACACTTTTCGAAACTGCCTGGTATCTGGTGGGCATGGAAAAGTTTCTGATGGATTTAATGATGGGAACGGAATATGTAAATCCGCTACTCGATAAAATACAAGAGATTCATACTTATTACGGCAAAAAGATGATTGAAATGGGAGCTGATGTTTTGTGGTGTGGCGATGATTTTGGAACTCAGCTGAGCCAGATTATGGATATGGATACCTTCCGTACCTATTTTAAACCGCGAATAAAAGAGATGTTTGCCGAGTATAAAAAGGTAAATCCCGATGTGAAACTGGCCTGGCACTCGTGCGGTGCTTTCGGTCCGTTTGTGCCCGAATTTATAGAAATAGGATTGGATATTTTAAATCCGTTGCAACCCATGGCAACCGGAATGGATCCGGAAGTGCTAACCGAAAAATTTGGGAACGATGTGGTTTTCTTCGGAGGAATTTGCGTTCAGGATTTACTCCCCAACAAAACCCCCGCCGAAATTAAAGCCGAAGTTTTACGCAGAAAAAGTATATTTGGCAAAAACAGCGGATACATTGTTGCTCCGGCACATAATATACAGGACGATACATCGGTGGAAAATGTACTTGCCTTTTTTGAGGCGGCAAAAGAATTGTAAAATTAAAGCGTAGCAACAAAAAAAAGTGATATACTTGAATAACTGAATTCGTAAAGAGTTGAAAGCCACAGATTCACAGATTGAAATCTGTGAATCTGTGGCAAATATTTTATATTTTACTGATAAATGATTGTTACACAGTGGAATAACTGTAGAGCGAATTATCCCAAAGAGATTGCCAATGGTGCATCGAATATCCGCAAAACAATCTCTTTGGAACTTTGAAAATAAAAATTAGATTGAGATGAAAAGACAAAAAATAGTATTAACGAACCTTGTTTTTCTAATCCTTTTTTTGGCAAACTCATTCGCGCAGGAGGTAACTTATAGTGCAAGTTGGATTTCGGCAAACGGAATTGCGTTGAACGAGTACAATGTTATCCATTTACGAAAAACGTTCGATTTAAAGCAGGCGTCGGAAAATTTCAGAGTAAAAATTTCGGCCGATAACCAGTACCGTCTGTTTGTGAATGGCGAGTACGTTTGCAAAGGTCCGGGGCGCAGCGATTTGGAACACTGGTACTTCCAAACCATCGATTTGGCTGAATACCTGAAACCGGGCAAAAATGTACTTGCCGCCGAGGTTGTAAATTTTGGTCCTGCTCGCGGATTCTCGCAACTATCGCATTTAACCGCTTTTTTTATGGAAGGAGAAACAGCAAATGAGCAAATTGTAAACACCGGCAACACCGGCTGGAAAGCGATTAATAACACCGCCTATTTTCCAAAAGAGGTGCTCTGGCAACAGCGGATCGATATTACGCAGGGATTGTACGTTGCCAACCCCACCGACAGTATTGTGGGTGCAAATTATTTATGGGGTTGGCAAAATCCCGAGTTCGACGACAGCAATTGGAATGCTGCAAAATACCTCGATATTTCGGCGTACCGTTACAACAATGTTTCGGGAATTTTTTATCCCGACGGCTGGTTGCTGTACAAACGTCCCATTAAAAACAGGACGGAACGGAGAGAAGATTTTCCCACAATTTATAATTGGGATGGGTTGACGACCATTCAATCGTTAAAAAACTTTACAATTCCGGCTCATAAAAAAATAAGTCTTTTAATCGATAACAATGTGATGTCGCTCGGTTTCCCCGAAATGATTTTAACGGGAGGAAACGGAAGCCATGTAAAAGTCTCGTATGCCGAAACGCTGTTTCATTCCGACAGGATTGGCAAAGACGACCGCAGTAAAATAAAAGGCAATCAACTTATTGGTTACTCCGATATTTTTATGCCCGAAGGAGGGGAGAATCGTCTGTATCGCCCCAATTGGTTTCGCTCGTTTCGTTACATACAAATTGATATTGAAACCGGCGACGAGCCACTTACAATTGTCGATTATTACAATCAAAAATCGGAATATCCAATTAAGTTAAAAGCCAGATTTAAAACGGATAATGAGTTTTTAAATTCGTTGATGGAACCGGGCTGGCGGACTGCCTCGCTCTGTGCGCAGGACTTGCTGATTAGCGACGCATATTACGAGCAAATGCAATATATTGGCGATGCCCAAATACACGGCGAAGTACTCCAATATTTATCGGGGAACGACGATTTAACGCGCCAAATGTTGATGCAGGCCGACTGGTCGAAAATACCGGAGGGACTGACTCATGCCTGTTATCCCGATGGATTTAACCTTACCATTCCAATCTATTCGTTGGCGTGGATTGATATTATTTACGACCACATGATGTGGGCCGGAGATAAAGATTTTACTTCGCAATTCGATAGTGGAATTTATACGGTTCTGGAGTGGTTCAACAAAAAAATTCAAGATAACGGACTGACCGGGCCAATTGACTGGTGGGCGTACGCCGACTGGTGTGTTGATTGGAAAAGTGGGGTGCCTCCGGGAGGACTGGAGGGAAACTCTACCCTGTTTACACTGCATTATGCATACACATTAAAACGCGCTGCGAAAATTTACCGTTTTATAGGGAAAACACATTTTGCAGAAGTTTACGAAAAGCGGGCAGCCCAATTAATTGAATCGGTAAATAAACTCTGTTTCGACAGCGAAAGAGGATTATATTCCGATACGCCGGAAATGAAATACTATTCGCAGCACACCAATATTTTTGCGGTTTTGGCAGGTGCTGTCGAGGGAGAAAAAGCACGCCAAATTCTAACGAAAATTTGGAATGAAAAAGACCTTTCGGAAATCGGCCTCTATTTTCATCACTACCTTTTCGAAGCTTTTAAAATGGCCGGAATGGGAGCAGAATTTCAAAATCATTTGGCCGGTTGGAAAGAGATGATGGACAACAATCTCACCACCTTTACCGAGGTTGCACTTACCGGAACTCGTACACAACGTTCCGATTGTCACCCGTGGAGTTGCTCGCCAAATATTAATTTCTTTAAAACAGTTTGTGGTATTCAACCCGTTGAAGCAGGCTTTGCAAAAGTGCAGATTGCGCCAAATCCGGGTGAATTAAAATTCATTGATGCAGCTTTTACTCATCCTAAAGGAGAGATTAAATTGAATTTGAAATTCGATAATGGTGCGGTAAAGGGAGAAATTTTTATTCCTGAAAAAATGAAAGCACTCTTTTTGTGGAACGGAAAACAGCACCATTTAAGGGCAGGAAAGAATAAAATTAGTTACTAATTTTTTAGAAATATTTTATTTTTGCGCAACCATTAACAGCTTTGCCTCATCTTAAAG
>WGCT01000228.1 GCA_015493625.1 Draconibacterium sp.
GATTATGAGTCATCCGTCAGTTGACGGAAACTGAGCAAGCCCGAACGAATTCAAATTTTTGAGTTCAATATTTAACAAGTTAAACGTAACTCTCACTATGAATTTCGGAGTGCAAGTTTACAACTTTCGTTGAATATACACAAACAATATTATTGAAAAGAACGGTTTCGTTAAGCCTTTGTGAAGTAGTATTTGATTTAAGTTTGATTTTCAGCATTTTCAACTAAATTTGCTGCAAGTCAAATATTCCTTCAAAAAAAAGGTATTTGATTATAGAGAAGAGCGGAGAGAGCGGGCTCTACGAAACTCTGGCAACCATCGGGCTCGTTTATTAACGAATGTGAAAGGTGCCAATACCCGGCCGGAAACGGAATTATAATTTAAATGCTGTCACACTTGAAATTCAGTAAAAAATGACAATAAAAAAAAGTTACGAAGAGATTAACCGGAAATTAAAAGCCGGCAAAGCAGTTGTTTTAACTGCCGAGGAGGTTGCAAAAATGGCACTCGAAGCAACACCCGAAGAGATTGCTGAGAAAGTAGATGTGGTAACTACTGCAACTTTTGGCGCGATGTGCTCGTCGGGAGCAATTATCAACTTTGGGCATGCAAATCCGCCCATAAGAATGGAGAAAATAAGGTTAAACGGCGTTCCCTGTTACGAGGGGTTGGCTGCTGTCGATTCGTATATTGGCGCAGCTGCCTGCGACCCCGATAACCCTGAATACGGAGGAGCGCATGTTATTCAGGATTTAATCGATGGGAAAGATGTAACCCTAGAAGCGTGGGCAAAAGGAACCGACTGCTATCCGCGAAAACATATTAAAACCACAATTAATATTAATACCATCAACGAGTTTACCATGTTTAACCCACGTAATGCGTACCAAAATTACAATGTGGCGGTAAACACAACAAAAAAGATGGTGCATACTTACATGGGTACTTTGCTTCCAAATTTGCGAATTGCAACCTATTCTACTTCGGGTGAATTGAGCCCACTATTAAACGACCCCGAATTCAGAACAATAGGTTTAGGAACACGCATCTTTTTGGGAGGTACACAGGGTTTTGTGGTCTGGCCGGGCACGCAGTTTCATACTACCCGCCCGAAAAACGAACTCGGCATTCCGGTAACCAATGCAGCAACACTTGCTGTTATGGGAAACCTGAAAGAGATGTCGTCGGAATACCTGCACGCTGCCTATTTCGATAAATACGGGGTGAGTTTGTTTGTTGGCATTGGAATTCCAATTCCGGTTTTAGATGTTGATATTGCAAAACGTGTATCGGTAAACAATAGTCAGATTGAAACTTCAGTTCTCGATTACGGAACTGTGGGAGCACCAAAATTGGGGCAGGTAAATTATGCCGAGTTGCAGTCGGGTACAATTCAGGTAAAAGGCAAAAAAATTAGAACGGCTCCGGTTTCGAGTATTGCCAAAGCCCGAAAAATAGCCGGCGAATTAAAAAACTGGTTGCAAAATGGCGAGTTCGAAATTAGTAAGCCGGTGCAAATGTTCCCGAAAAACACATCGTTAAACAGCTTAGCAGAAACGGAGGCCGACAATGATTAAAAAAAGATATGTATTAAATTTCCCTACTCAGAGTGGCGATAAAGCGTTTACTTACCACCTTGTTAAAGATTACGATATTCGTATAAATATTCTGAAAGCCGAAGTTTATCCCGGGAAAAAGGGGAGTCTTTTGCTCGAACTTCATGGGAAAAAGGAGAACATTGAAAAAGGGGTTGAATACCTGCAGAACCATGGCATTACGTGCGAGTCGTTGGATAAAGCAATTCATCTCGATGCGGAACATTGTATCGATTGCGGGAATTGTACAGCAGTCTGTTTTGCCGGTTCGTTAACCATGGATAAAGAGACTTGGAAACTCGATTTCGACAAAGATAAATGTGTGGTTTGTGAACTATGTATTCCGGCCTGCCCATTAAATCTGTTTCGTATCGACTTTCGTTAATTGCTTAAAATGAAGCTGTTCGAAGAGAGAACATATCGTACGCAATTTAATACCGAAAGATTTACCGGTTTCGAAATCAGTTACCTCGAAACCGATTTATGGATTGGTGTGAATCCCGGGGCTTTTCAACTCGAAATGAAAAACGTTGCTTTTGCAAAAATTAAAAGTTTGCGCTATAAATTCGATGAATACATTCAACTGGAGCCTTTTTTTAAAAAGAGTTTAAAACCATTTCACCCAACCGGAATTGCACCGGCAGAAGCTGTTGAAATGGCGGTGGCAGCCGAAAAAGCAGGAATTGGCCCAATGTCGGCAGTAGCAGGATTGTTTGCCCGCGAGGTGGGAGAGGAGATTTTAAAGAACTTTTCGGTTGAGGAGTTAATTGTAGAGAATGGTGGCGACATTTACGTTCTTTTAAAAAGCGAATTAACACTCTCGGTTTTTGCCGGCGACTCAATTTTGTCGGAACGAATAGGTTTGGTCATTCCGTCTGAAAAACAAAAACTCGGTATCTGCACCTCGGCCGGAACAGTTGGCCCGTCGTTAAGTTACGGAAAAGCCGATGCCGTTGTTGTAATTTGTGAAGATGTGTTACTTGCCGATGCATTTGCAACTGCCTTCGGAAATAAAGTAAAATCGGCTGCCGATGTTGAAAAAGTAATTAAATACTCGGAGAAATATCCGGAAATACTTTCGCTTTTAATTATTTGCGAAGATAAAATCGGAATTCGGGGAGATTATGAAATGAGAGTGTTGAAGTAAAAATAAAACAAATACAAAGATACTTAGAGAAATATAAAATTCGTGTCTTGGTGGCTTTGTGTTAAAGAGATAAAATGACAATAAAAAAGAATATAAAAGAAGAACTTAAAACCCGGGTACTGGTAATGGACGGGGCAATGGGATCGTTAATTCAGGAATATAAATTAACAGAAAAGAAATTCAGGGGCAGGCGATTAAAAGATTTTCCGCACGACCAAAAAGGGAATAACGATATCTTATCGATTACGCATCCCGAAATTATTTCTGAAATTCACACGAAATACCTCGAAGCCGGAGCCGATATTTTATTAACAAACACGTTTAATGCTACGCGTATTTCGCAGGCTGATTATGGTACCGAAGAGTTTGTTTATGAGATGAATAAAGCCTCGGCAGAAATAGCCAAAGAGGTTGCCGATAAATTTACAGCACAAGATAATGCAAAACCACGTTTTGTTGCCGGCTCGCTAGGGCCCACAAACAAAACACTCTCGCTTTCGCCCGATGTTAACGACCCCGGTTATCGGGCCGTAACTTTCGATGAAGTGAAAGATGCGTATCGCGAGCAAGTTGAAGGCCTTATCGATGGCGGAGTTGACCTGTTTATTGTTGAAACAATTTTCGACACATTGAATGGGAAAGCTGCTATTTACGCCATTGAAGAGGCACTCGAGAAAAGCGGAATTAATTTGCCATTAATGGTTTCCGGAACCATTACCGATGCAAGTGGGCGGACTTTATCGGGGCAAACACTTGAAGCATTTATTAACTCGGTTTCGCATATCGAGCTTTTAAGTATTGGGTTAAATTGCTCGCTTGGAGCGTCTGATTTGCGCCCCTACGTAAAAGAATTGTCGAAAAAAGCCCCGTTTCATATCAGTGCGCATCCAAATGCCGGGTTGCCAAATCAGTTTGGCGAATACGACGAAACTCCCGAAATAATGTCGGAATACATTAAAGATTATCTCGACAATAGTTTTGTAAATATAATTGGGGGCTGCTGCGGAACCACTCCTGCCCATATTCGTGCATTTGCCGAAGCTGCAAAAATGGCAAGTCCTCATCAAATAAAAGAGTCCGATTTAAACACAAAACTTAGTGGATTAGAGCCTGTTACAATAACGGAGAATACAAATTTTCTGAATATTGGAGAGCGTTGCAATGTTGCAGGCTCGCGAAAATTTGCACGGTTAATACGCGAAGAGAAGTACGAGGAAGCACTTTCGGTTGCCCGTGCGCAGGTCGAAAACGGGGCGCAGGTTATCGACGTAAATCTCGACGATGCCATGCTTGATGCCGAAAAAGAGATGGTTCATTTTCTGAATCTGATGATGGCAGAACCCGACATTGCAAAACTGCCTGTAATGATTGACTCGTCGAAATGGGCGGTTATTAAAGCAGGACTAAAATGTTTACAAGGAAAAGCAATTGTTAACTCGATTAGTTTAAAAGAGGGTGAAGAAGTTTTTATTGATCATGCAAAAGAGATTAAACGTTTTGGCGCAGCGGTAGTTGTTATGGCTTTCGACGAGAAAGGACAGGCCGACAGTTTAGAACGACGAAAAGAGATTTGCAGCCGGGCATATAAAATCTTAACCGGGCAGGTGAATTTCCCTCCGCAAGATATTATTTTCGACCCGAATGTGTTAACAATTGGGACAGGAATAGAAGAGCACAACAATTATGCGGTCGATTTTATTAATTCGGTAAAATGGATAAAAGAGAATTTGCCGCACGCAAAAACAAGTGGAGGAATCAGTAATGTATCGTTTTCGTTTCGAGGGAATAATGTTGTGCGCGAAGCGATGCACTCGGTTTTTCTTTTTCATGCAATACATGCCGGCCTCGATATGGGAATTGTAAATCCCGGGATGTTGCAGATTTACGATGAAATTCCAAAAGATTTACTCGAAAAAGTTGAAGACCTCGTTTTAAATCGCCGTAACGATGCAACAGAACGATTACTCGATTTTGCCGAGAACATTACCTCTTTGGGAATGGAGGAGACGAAAAAAGATGTCTGGCGCGAACTTCCGCTTGAGAAACGAATTGAACATGCACTTGTAAAAGGATTCCCCGAATTTGTTGATGAAGATATGGCAGAGGCTATTAAAAAATATCAGCCAACATTGAATATTATTGAGGGCCCGTTAATGGCCGGTATGAATGTGGTGGGAGAGCTGTTTGGCGCAGGGAAAATGTTCTTGCCACAGGTAATAAAATCGGCCAGGGTAATGAAAAAAGCAGTGGCTATTTTACTGCCGTATATAGAAGCCGACAAAGCAAAATACAATACATCGTCGACACAAAAAAAGGTTTTGCTGGCAACAGTAAAAGGCGACGTGCACGACATTGGGAAAAACATTGTTGGCGTAGTTTTGAGTTGTAACAACTACGAAATTATCGATTTGGGGGTAATGGTTCCTACCGAAAAAATTATCGATACAGCAATAAAAGAGAAAGTTGATGTAATTGGACTTAGCGGGTTAATTACTCCCTCGCTCGAGATGATGGTTGAAATTGCCAAAGAGATGGAGCGCAGAAAACTAAATATACCAATATTGATTGGCGGGGCAACCACATCAAAAATTCATACTGCCGTAAAAGTTGAACCGGTTTACTCGAATACTGTTATGCACGTAAAAGATGCGTCGTTGGCGGTAAATGTGGTGGCAAATCTTATTGCCAACGATAATGAATTTATCGATTCGGTAAAAAAAGATTATTCCGAAATACGCAAGTTTCAGGGTAAACGCAAGCCCAAAAAGTATTTAACGTTAGAGCAGGCACGGCAAAATAAATTTAAAATCGATTGGGAAAAGTCACAAGTTTATAAACCAAATTTTACAGGAGTGAAACGGTTTATCGATTTTCCGCTCGAGGAGATTCGAAACTATATAGATTGGACATTTTTGTTTATTACCTGGGGATTGCGCGGACACTATCCACAAATTCTTGCCGATGAGAAGCAGGGCGAAGAAGCACGGAAACTTTTTGCTGAAGCGAATGAATTCTTGGACGAGATTATTGAGAAAAAGATGGTGCAGGCAAATGGCGTTTTTGGTATTTGGCCTGCAAATTCCGATGGCGACGACATTGTTTTATACAACTCCCATTTACGAGAAAAAGAGATTGGCCGGTTTTATCATATCAGGCAACAGGAGAAGAAAAAAGAGGGTCTGCCCAATTATTGCCTGTCCGATTTTGTGGCACCAAAAGAGTCGGGGAGGAGTGACTATTGCGGAGCGTTTGCCGTAACAGCCGGAATTGGAATTGAGAAGTGGAAAGAGAAATTCAGGGCAGAACACAACGACTATAAAGCAATTTTGTTAGAGTCGCTTGCCGATAGACTAAGCGAAGCTTTTGCCGAGTTACTCCATTTTGAGGTTCGTAAAAATTTTTGGGGATATGTTCCCGATGAAAATCTCTCGCTCGAACAGATGTTAAAAGTTAAATACCAGGGAATAAGGCCTGCGCTGGGTTATCCGGCCTGTCCCGAACATTCAGAGAAACAAGGTGTTTTCGACCTGTTAAATGCACCCGAAATAGGAATAACATTAACCGAGCATTTTGCAATGTATCCAAATGCTTCGGTTTCGGGGCAGTACTTTGTACACCCCGAGTCGCGTTATTTTGGAGTAGAAAAAATAGGAAAAGACCAAGTTGAAGATTATGCCAACCGAAAAGGGAAACCGGTTAGTTTTATAGAGAAATTTTTACCTGCTAATTTGAATTACAAATAAACTATCCTCCGATAAAAAATAGAACTTTTTATCGGAAGATAGTTTAAAAAACGTGTTCAACCAGAAACATCTATTTCACCGAAATTTTTTTTAATGTTTTTAATACACCGTCATCAATTTTTCCAAATAGCGAGATTCCCGATGCTCCATTTTCAAGTGCCAGTTTTATTCCCGTTTCCAGCTCTTCCGGCGATTTAAAGTTGGGGATAAACAGTCCGGCATAAAGAGGAAAACGTTCGTTTAAAAAGTGAATTCCCTCTTTTACAGCATCGCCAATCCAACTAACCTGCTCGTTGTAAAAACCGTGGTAAATCATTGGGCACACCCCGTCGATATTCCAGTTTGTCCAATCTTGCCGTACAATACGGCGGGCAATTTCGGGCGTTGGAAAAACAGCGGCAGTTACCGGTTTTTTATACTTGTGTGCTACTTCGGCAAGCGAGTTTACAACATTGTTAATTTGGTTGTATCGGAACGTTCGCCACGATGGAATTTGGTCGGGGAATTCCATTTCAAGTGGGTCGACACCGGTTTTTTCTTTGTACTTTGACCGGCAGGTTTCGCAGTAGCAAAAATCGTACTCGGGTAATTCGCTATTTTGTTCAATACCATAATTTTCCCATAAAGTAACGGGTAAAATTACATCGGAATAACGAATATAATCGAGATGAATTCCATCGACATAATCTTTTTTCAATATTGAATTAACCTCGTTTTTCAGGTAATCTAAAACGGCTGGTTTCGAAGGGCAGAGCCAGCGATAGTAGTTTACATACGGGGGTTTGTCGGAACAAGAATCTCCGTTTCTGTTTACGGCATAATAATCGGGATGATTTTTTAAAAGTGTCTCTTCGCCACGGTTCATAGTCCACATCCAGCGGTGTGTTTCCAGCCCCTCTTTTTTTGCTATCCGGAAGTGGCGTTCGCTATCTTCCTCGAAAAACATCCCTTTTATTCCGGCATCGGAATACCTTTTATATTTAGTATGCAAATCTGCATCGCTCTCTTTTTTATTCGGACTCTCCCATGCCCAGTGTTTTGGGCCGGCATGTTTTTTCTTTTTCCTTTTTCCGCCGGCAGTAGCACTGCCCATTACTGTTAACCCCATTCCGGCCAACACCGAAGATTTAATAAATTCACGTTTATTCATTTTATCTATTTTTCAACGACCTCAAAAAGGCCATCCTGATTTACCGATAGTTTTAACCCCCGTTCAGTTTTTAATGTAGCTGTAAAAATATGACCATTTACATTCATGTTGTACAAAATATACGCCCCCGATTCTGTTTTTGTCGACTGGTGTATTTTTAACATGGAAAGTGTTTGTGCATAATTGCCTGTTTTCTTTCGATATTCTTGCTGTTTGTAGTAGATAAACCACAAGTATTTGGCAAACTTTTCTTCGTTGGGCATTAGAAAATTAACCGGACTCTCGCCAACCTTATTCGACGAAAATTGAACCAGCCCCCAACGCTCGGGATAGTGCATATTAACAACGCCCTGCGCACTCCAAACCCAGTTATTTGCTGCAACGGGTTTTCGGGTTTGCTTATCTTTTTTCCTGAAATATCGCCCGTGAGCAACCTCGGTATTCCATTGAACCCGCGAGAAATTGACTTTCCAATAGCTTTGGTTTTTGGGCATTACGTACTCTTTGTAGTCGGTTAACGATTTAAACGGAATGGCAACTTCAACACACCACTTTTTGTCTATATCGTCGGGATTATTAAGTGTGCCATCGACAAAAACAGCACTTTTAAATCCTTTTATATTCCAGTCTTCAACTGCTCTTCCTCCATTTCGGTAGGGTTTTGGAATAAACAGGTCGAACAATGTATTTTGTGCATTTAGTTCAAATTCAAAATAGTTGTGTGTATCGCGCGTGGGGTCGATAAAAATTTCAAAATCATTTTCCCGAAAAACAATCTGGTCGTGAGTATTATAATAGGTCCATATATGAGGTTCTTCAAGTTCGGCAAAAATGTATAAATAGTAGCTGTCCCAGAGCATTTTAAAACGTGTTCTATATGTTGGTTCCGGTTTTAAATCACCTTCAATATCTTGAAAATATTCCGACCATTTCGCTTTTTGCCACGAAGTTTCGTCGGCTTTCCCGTCGATATCTATTTTTGATATGGTTTTATAAACCACGTAATTCCGTACCGGACTCATTAAATGTTTGTACCCGTCCCACATTTTTTGCGAAAAACCGAACGTGGAAATCAGGAGTAGGACACAAAGAAAAGACAACCGCATTGTAACTGTTTTATTGTTGGGTAAAGATAAACTAAAAGTGTTAAATCTCCTGACCCCGATTCATATTTGTGCGCAGTATGTATTCGTTGTTTTGTGAAGAAAAACTTAAATTGTTGGGTTTTTGATGAATTGTGCAGATGTGGTGAAAAGTTATACGTAATTTTAATATCTCAAAATATTTTTCATGGAAGATAAACAAATATCTGTTTTTAAGCTTCTTGCAACTGCCGGCAATGCTATTTTGGAAGTGTACAGCGGCAACGATTTTAAAGCAAAATTGAAACCGGATAATACGCCGGTTACTATTGCCGATAAAATGTCGAGTGCAATTTTAAACAGCGGTTTAAAGAAGTTATTCCCCGAAATTAATATTATTGACGAGGAGAATGAAATTCCGGAGTATGAAGAGCGGAAAAGCTGGCCTCAGTTTTTTCTTATCGACCCCTTAGACGGCACAAAAGAGTTCATTCACCGAAACGGAGAATTTTGCATTAATCTTGCACGTATTAGCGGATCGAGCCCCGTTGAGGGCTGGATTTATCACCCTTTAAATAAACGCGGCTGGTATTGTAAAAAAGATAATGGAATATTTCAGTTTAATGCTGCCGGAGAATTTTCGAAAGTAAACAAACGAGTTGCAGAAAGCAAAAAAATACGAATTGTAACCAGTCGTTCGTTCTTTAAACCACTTGAAGCTCAAATAATTGATGAGATAAAAAAAAGCTATCCTGTTGAAATTATTCATCGGGGAAGTTCGTTAAAACAGATCGATATTATTTTGGGGAATGCCGACATGTATTTAAAAGCCGGTCCGTGTTCGGAGTGGGACACGGCACCCGGCCAGCTTATGGTTGAAGAGTTTGGCGGAAAAGTATTCCGGCAAAGCAACTTCGAAACGGTTATTTATAACAAAAAAAATATGATTAGTCCTCACTTTGTTATGCTCAACTCGAAACTGAATACCCCCGGATTTATTCGTTTCCTTGAGCAAATTATTAGCCACTTTCGGTAGCCCGAAAACCTAAGTGGATTGAGGATATTATGTTTACAACAATAAAAAAAGAGGAAGTTGCAAACAACATCTTGTGTAAAACTCGCGTTTAAAAAGGCGGCTCAACCGTACCAATTTGTGTACTTTTACTCTGTAATAAATTGAAAAGGAGTTTTACCATGAAAAAAATAGTTTTTATATCAGTAATTGTTGTTTTTGCTTTTGCTTCTTGCAAAACCACAAAGCAACCTGCCCAGTCGAAATACACAACTGACCCTGCTACCGAAACAAAAGTATTTTCGGTGCCTGCCCCGGGAGCTGAAACCGAAACAAAGAATGTAGAAAAAGTTCCCGAAGAGAAACCAATAGCCATGCGAAAAGAGCAGGTTACTTTTACTCAACAAGAAGACAGAAACAGCAATGAGAACAACACCTATTTTGTAATTATTGGTTCGTTTGGCCAGTTAGATAATGCAAAAAACTACCGCGAAACATTACTTAACGAAGGTTTTACACCAATTATTCTACACAGCGAAACAGGTTATTACCGGGTTTGTGTCGACTCGTTTAAAAACGAAACCGAAGCCCGGAGCCGCGTATCAAAATTACGTCAGGCATATCCAAAGTATTCCGATGTTTGGCTGTTAATAAAAGAATAACAAAAATCTAAATTAAAATTTATTCGATTCGATTATAATTAAGTGCTGCATCTTGCGGCACTTTTTGTTTCTAATAAACCAATGTTATAGTTTGTTAAAAAACTTTGCAAAATGTTCTCTTTTATTC
>WGCT01000229.1 GCA_015493625.1 Draconibacterium sp.
TTTATAAACAACACGAGCTTACTTTGTTAGACTTTTGGGCTTCGTGGTGTGGACCGTGCCGTGGCGAAAATCCAAATGTTGTGGCTGTTTACAATGCAAATAAAGATAAAGGATTTAGCGTGTTTGGCGTGTCGCTCGATAAGGACAAGGCTAAATGGCTGAAAGCTATTGAAGACGATAAATTAACTTGGGATCATGTTTCGGATTTGGCCTACTGGCAAAATGCGGCATCGCAGTTGTATGCAATTAATTCAATACCGTCGAATTTGCTTGTCGATAAAAACGGGAAAATTGTTGCTAAAAACAAACGTGGCGAAGAGCTTGGAAGATTTGTTACTAAATTTTTAAGTAAATAAAAGCTATTTGGATTGAGTATAATATTTCAAAAGCCTCTCCATCAAACGGTGGAGAGGCTTTTAATTTATCCACTCTTTTAGCTCTGCAAGTTTCATCTGTCTGTCCATCGAAAAAGTGATGCTTTCGCGTTCTACTTTTTGTAGCAGGAAATACGATTTTCTGAAAAAATCAAGTTTTTTATCTCTGTTTTCCGAAAGCTCTCCTTGCTCTTTTAAAACAAAAGCAACCATTTCAATCTGCTCGTTTACAAGGTTTTTATCTTTTTCCAGAAACTCAAGCAGCCGTTCAATCCCCATCGAATCAATGTCGTCATCAATTTTTAGTAATTCGTAGAAATATTTTATCTGCCCAAACGCTCTCTTTTTGTCGCCGGTTTTACGAAGGCGTAAAATTTTCTGTATCACTTCAAACAGCAACATCAGTTGTCGCATTAAAAAATCTTTTTCAATTCCCATATATTTCGATAAACATCTTTATTAATACTTTGTTTCCTCTGTTAATACTTAAAAGTAGAAAAAGTATTTAAAAGATAATGGTTAGTTTTGCAAAAATAGAATATGGGATATTTCGATGATATTTTTGGAGACCCCGACAGTTTCTCCGACGGGTTAAAAGAGGGGGTTGATTTTTATATGGAGAAAGGGTACCGGATAATGACAGAGAGTTATTTGGTTCGGCGCGGTTACTGCTGCTCGAACGGATGCAGGCATTGCCCCTATTCACCCCGCGCCCAAAAAGGAAATACAGTTTTGCGAAAAGGAATAAAAGATTATAAATAATGCAGGGAAACGAACTTCGAATAGTTTTTATGGGAACGCCCGATTTTGCCGTTGCAAGTTTAAAGGCACTGGTCGACGGCAGATACAATGTTGTAGGTGTAATTACCGCCCCCGATAAACCGGCCGGCAGAGGGAAAAAACTGAACGAATCGGCGGTTAAAAAGTATGCTGTTGAAAACGGATTGAATGTTTTGCAACCCGAAAAATTAAAGAATCCCGATTTTTTAAATGAGTTAAAAAAACTGGAAGCCGATTTGCAGGTTGTAGTGGCTTTTAGAATGTTACCCGAAGTGGTTTGGAATATGCCGCCACTGGGAACTTTTAATTTACACGGCTCGCTGTTGCCGCAATACCGGGGAGCAGCACCACTTAATTGGGCAGTTATTAACGGCGAGAAAAAAACCGGTGTTACTACATTTCTACTCGACCATAAAATAGATACAGGAAAAATTATTTTTAAACGCGAAATTGAGATTGCGGAGAACGATACCGTTGGCGATATTCACGACCGTTTAATGGAGATTGGAGCCAAATTGGTTACCGAAACCGTTGATGCATTGGCAACCGGAAATTATGAGGCACTGGCACAAACCGATATTTTTACGGAGAGCGAGATTAAACACGCTCCAAAAATATATAAAGACGATTGTAAAGTGAATTGGGAAAACAGTGTGGAACCGATTCGGAATTTAATTCGCGGATTGTCGCCCTATCCAACGGCCTGGACAAAGCTGGTACACATCGATTCGGGACAGGAAATTCAGGTAAAACTGTTTTTTGCAAAAACGGTTGATGTTGTGGAGACAGCCGTGCCCGGAACAATTAAAACCGATGGGAAAAAAGTTTTAAATGTGGCTTGTGGAAATGGATGGCTACAAATAACCGACCTGCAACTGGCAGGTAAAAAACGAATGAAAACAGAAGACTTTTTACGCGGTTTCCAGCAAATAAATAATTATCGATTCGTCTAATAATCTATTGTCTACAAATCTTGTGTCTAGAAGTCTAGCATCTAAAAGTCTAAAATCTATAAATCTAACAGTCTAAAAAATGAAACGAGCATGACAAATAATTGTCACACAGGAAAATCATTATGAAGCGAGTTACATCGAATACCTTTGAAATTTAAAATTATAATGAGATGAAGCCATCATGGCAAGTAATATTTGGCACACAGGCGGATGATTATTCAGGTAGATGCAAATAATGTAACTTTGCTGTAAAAAAGATATGACTAAAAAGAATCAATAC
>WGCT01000230.1 GCA_015493625.1 Draconibacterium sp.
GTATAAAACATAAAAAATTATGTGAAATGTTATCGATTTGGTAGTAACTTTCGTGTAACTTCGAATAATTTAAAAACGAGATGATGCATAATTTTAAAGATTTACTTAAAGCGGCTGAAAATCAGCCCCGTAAACGTTTGGTAGTAGTAAACGGAGTTGACGAAAATACCTTGGAAGCGCTTGGGAAGGCAGTTGATTTAGGATTTGTGAGCCCCATTATTACCGGAAACAGAGAGGAGGTTTTAGATAAATTGGAAGCGTTAAATATCGATACCGATAAATATGAGATTGTCGATGCAAAGTCGTCGAGATCGGCTTCCGAGAAAGCAGTGCAGATGATTCATGACGGGAAAGCCGATTTGATAATGAAAGGGATGGTTTCGACCGATAAATTTATGCGCGTGTTACTTAAGAAGGAGTATGGATTGCTTTCGTCGCAGGCAACACTGAGTCATATTTCGGTTATGGATAATCCGAACTATCATAAATTATTGATATTTAGCGATGCCGGAGTAATTCCGTATCCCGATTTAAAACAGAAAATATTAATGACCGGCTACTTAATTCAGGCAGCACAACGCCTGGGAATTGCCGACCCGAAAGTTGCAGTTATTGCTCCTACCGAGCAAATAATCATTTCAATCCAGTCGTGTATGGACGGAGCAACCATTGCAAAAATGTCGGAACACGGTCAAATTGAAGGGGGAATTGTTGACGGACCGATGGCGCTCGATGTAGCCATTAACCAACAGGCTGCCAAAATAAAAGGATTTACATCGGTTGTTGCCGGCGATGCCGACTGTTTGCTATTTCCGAATATCGATGCTGCCAATGTGTTTTATAAAACCAATTCGAAACTTTGTAGAGCCGAAATGGCGGGAATTATTGCCGGTGCTAAAGTGCCTGCCGTGGTTTCGTCGCGTGGCGACAGCGAAAAAACGAAGTTAAATTCAATTGCTCTTGCATCGTTAATTAGTTAATTTGCAAAATGGTTCGAATTCTTGCCATAAATCCGGGGTCAACGTCTACGAAGTTTGCGGTCTATTTCGACGGGGAATGTGTGTTCAAAAAAACAATTTCACATTCGTTTGAAGAGTTGCTGGCATATAAAACCATTATCGATCAGTTCGATTTTAGAAAAGGTTTAATTCTCGATTCATTGGTTGAAGAGGGAATTGAGGTAGACTCGATAAAATTTATTATAGGGCGCGGTGGTCTAACTTTCCCTATCGAATCGGGAGTTTACCGGGTAAATAACTTAATGCTGAAACATGTACAGGAAGGAGTATTGGGACAGCATGCCAGCAATTTGGGGCCAATGTTGGCCGATTATATTGCATTACAAATTCCAAATGCGAGGGCGTTTATTGCCGACCCTGTTGTAACCGACGAAATGGAGGATGTTGCAAGGGTGTCGGGGAACAAACTTTTTGAGCGCCGCTCTATTTTTCATGCACTTAACCAGAAAGCTACCGCCCGCATTCATGCAAAAAAAATGGGCGTAAAATACAACGAGTTACAATTAATTGTTGCCCATTTGGGCGGAGGAATATCGGTAGGCGCACATAAAAACGGTCGGGTAATCGACGTGAATAACGGATTGAATGGTGAAGGTGCGTTTAGTCCCGAACGCTCAGGAACACTGCCTGCCGGACAATTGGTAGAGTTGTGTTTTAGTGGCAGATATTCGAAAAGCGAAGTACAACGAATGATTCTTGGCGAGGGTGGTTTCGTAAGTTATTTAGGAACCAATAATGCTCGTGAGGTGGAGAAGAGGGCCGACTCGGGCGATAAACAAGCGCAGTTTATTCAGGAGGCACTTTTTTACCAGGTGGCCAAGCAAATAGGCGAAATGGCTGTGGTTTTAGAAGGAAAGACAGATGCCATACTATTAACCGGCGGGCTGGCTTTTAATAAAAAACTGGAAATGTATATCCGTAAAAAAACAGGTTTTATTGCTCCCGTTTATTCTTATCCCGGAGAAGATGAATTGGAAGCTCTGGCTATAAATGCACTTCGTGTTGCAAATGGAGAAGTAAAAGTGAAAGAGTACAATCCGGTTCTATAAAAAAGTTATTTTTACGTTTTATAATTTTAATCTAAACCAAAAATCAAAAATATGCAGCGTTTTAAATTCTTATCTACTGTTGTTTTTTTTTCCATTTTTTTACAGAGTAGTTTTGCTCAGGAAAAAGAGATTCCGCAACTTCAAAATCCGTTTACGGTTAA
>WGCT01000231.1 GCA_015493625.1 Draconibacterium sp.
CCATTAATCAACAAGGAATTGTAAACTTAACGGCAATGGCAACCCGTTTTGGAATGAAAATAAAAGGCCCCGAATTGCTTGGAGCAAAATCGTCGGCAGCATTCGAAACCGATTTTGCCGGAATTGTAACCGAATATCCTGAAGTGCTTAGGCTTCGAAAAGCGTTTGTTAAACTCGACTGGAAAAACTCGTCGTTGTTAATTGGGCAAACCTGGCATCCGTTATGGAACGGCAGCGGTCCATTTTTCCCCAGAGTAGGTGGTTTAAGTACAGGTAGCCCTTATAATCCGTTTAACCGCTCACCACAAGTCGATTTCGATTACCGCATGGGCAAAGTAACGCTGTCGGCAACGGCACTTTACGAGAATCATTATTGCAACAAAGGATTTTATCCGGTGCCGAATACAAATAGTAAAAACCTCGCAAAACGTAATGCAGTTATCCCCGAAATGGTTCTCGGACTTTATTACACAGCCAAAACGTTTACGCTTGGTGTTGCCGGACAGTTTAATGCCGTTAAACCAATCGACGTTGTTAGTCCGATGTGGAATGAGGATGTAAAATATGTTACCAACGAGCTAAATAAAAGTTTTGTTGGAATGGCTTTTATTGGGTATAAAAAAGACAAACTTTATATTTTGGCCAAAGGTCTTGTAGGGCAAAATATGGTTAACTTAACCATGTTTGGTGGTTACGGAGTTAAAGATTACGACCCAACCACCGGCGCAATGACTTATACCAACTATAATAACTATAGTGCTTTGTTTAATATCGTTTACGGGAAAAAAGTTCAAGTTGGACTCTTTACCGGGCTTTCGGGAAACATGGGAACCTCTGACCCCTTGTATAATTTTGAAGGGAAAGCAAAAATTGCCGGTATGCTAACAAACATTAAAACAACATACCGCATTTCGCCACACGTTACTTTTAATGTAAAAAATATGAACTTTATTGCAGAATACGAAATGACATCAGCCGACTATGGTAGCGGTGCATTTAATTTCGAGGACGGATTGTATGCCGATAAAGTGAATGCCACAAACAACAGGTTACTTTTGGTAGTGATGTATAATTTTTAACGAATGAAGAAGACGTACTGGGAAGAGGAGTTGGAAGGTTTTAACAGGGAAAGCCTCGAGAATTTGCAAGTAGAGCGTTTAAATAAAACTCTCGGAAATGCAATGCGTTCTCCCTATTATAAAAAACTGTTTAAGGCGAAGGGAATAAAGCCCGGCACGATAAAATCGGTTGCACAAATTCGCGATTTACCATTTACTACAAAGCAGGATTTACGAGATAATTTCCCATACGGATTTTTATCACTTCCGAAGAAAGAGATTATTCGTCTGCACAGTTCGAGTGGTACAACCGGAAATCCAACCGTTATTTTTCATAATCGTCACGACATAAATTCGTGGGCAAATTTAATGGCACGTTCGCTGTTTTGTGCCGGAGTACGCGATACCGACGTTTTTCAAAATATTAGTGGGTATGGGCTTTTTACCGGAGGATTGGGATTTCAGTATGGAATTGAACGATTGGGATGCCTTAGTATTCCGGCAGGTGCTGGGAACAGTTTACGCCAAATAAAACTGATGCAGGATTACGGAACAACAGTTGCACACGCCATTCCAAGTTATCTGGGAAGGTTATACGAAGTTTTTGAGCAGCAAAATTTAGATCCGAAAAAAGATACGCTGTTACATACTTTGGTAATTGGCGCCGAGCCCCACACCGAAGAACAACGCCTGCGAATTGAAGAGATGTTTGGCGTAAAAGCATACAACTCATATGGATTGTCGGAAATGAACGGCCCGGGAGTTGCTTTCGAGTGCACCTACCAAAATGGATTGCATATTTGGGAAGATGCATTTTTAATTGAAATTGTAAATCCCGATACACTCGAACCTGTTCCTGACGGTGAGTATGGAGAGCTGGTAATGACTACGCTCGACCGCGAAGCGATGCCAATAATCAGATATCGCACCCGCGATATTACCCGAATTATTCCGGGCGAATGTAAATGCGGACGGGTACACCGGAGAATAGACCGAATTGTGGGGCGTTCCGACGATATGTTTATTATTAAAGGCTGTAATGTTTTTCCAATGCAAATAGAGGGCGTTCTTCTGAAAATTCCGGAGGTAAATACCAACTACTTAATAAACCTTGAAACCATTAACGGAATAGATGAAATGGTTGTAAATGTTGAAGTTAATAAAGAGTGGTTTACCGGCGATCTCAGAAAATTAGACCTGCTTGCAAAACAAATAACAGCAAAAATACGTGACGAAGTTTTGGCAAAACCGATAGTTAAACTGGTTGAACCGGGTACAATTCCGCAACCCGAAGGAAAAGCAGTACGGGTAAAAGATAAACGCAACAACGGATTAAAATAGCGAACAAAAGAAAAAAACAAACCGGAGAAATAAAAACTATGGCATACGAAATTTCTATTTTTCTCGAAAATAAAATCGGTCATTTCGAACGGATTACGCGCATTCTGAAAGAGGGCGAAATTAATATCCGTTCTATGTCGATTAACGACACGGCAAACGGTTGGGGAATTTTAAACCTTTTGGTTAATAACCCGAAAAAGGCCTATAAAGTACTTGAAGAGGCCGGTGTTTCTGTTGCATTAAAAGAAGTTATTGCGCTCGAAATGAAAGACCAGGCCGGCGGACTAAACGAATTGCTCTTGAAAGTTGCACAGGCAAAAGTAAATTTCAATAACGCCAACGGAAGAATTATTGAAGCAACAAAATCGGCAATTCTTATTTTAGATGTTCCCAACATCGACGAGTCGAAAAAGAAACTCATCGACAACGGAATACAATTTATCGACGATAACACAATTTACGGAAACTAACTTTAAAACTTATATTATGCTTGGAATTAACGACCCTGCCATTTACCTCGGCTACCTCGCTGCAATTATTAGTTTAATTGCCTGTATTATTTACGGTATTATGTACTGGAACAAAGGAATGGAAAACAGCAAAGAGGAGATTGAAAAAGACCTCGACTGGGAGAACAAAGACGAACAAATTAAAAGTGAAATCTAAACTGCTAAAATTATGAATACATTTACATTAGGATTTGTGGTAGTAATTTACCTTTTGGTAATTGCTTATTTAGGATACAAAGGATACCGCGATACAAAAACGACAAAAGATTACTTGTTGGCAGGCCGCGACATACACCCGTTTGTGATGGCTATGTCGTACGGTGCTACATTTATCTCAACATCGGCAATTATTGGTTTTGGCGGTGTGGCAGCAGTTTTCGGAATGGGCCTGATTTGGTTAACCGTATTAAATATTTTAGTGGGCGTTTTTATTGCCTTTATTTTCTTCGGAAGAATTACCCGTAAAATGGGGCATAATCTCAATGCTCATACATTCCCCGAGTTTCTTGGAAACCGCTTCCAATCGAAAAAAATTCAAATTATTACAAGTGCTGTTATTTTTCTTACTATGCCGCTTTATGCTGCAGTAGTTTTAATTGGTGGTGCCCGTTTTATAGAGAGTATTTTTGAAATCGACTTCTCTATTGCATTAACATTTTTCTCTCTAATAATTGCTGCCTACGTAATTGCTGGAGGATTAAAGGGAGTTATGTACACCGATGCTTTGCAAGGAACCATCATGTTTTTAAGTCTCTTCTTCCTGCTTGTTTTTACGTATGTGAAATTGGGAGGTGTTACAGCAGCTCACGAAGCACTTACCAACATGGCAAGTTTAATACCCGAAGGGTTAAAAGCCAAAGGACATATTGGGTGGACCAGTTTCCCGATCTTTAATTCGGGCTGGTGGTGGGTACTTACCACAAATATAATTCTTGGTGTTGGAATCGGAGTACTTGCACAACCTCAGTTAATAGTGCGTTTTATGACCGTTAAAAGCAACCGCGAATTGAATCGTGCAGTGCTTATTGGAGGAATTTTTATATTTGTGGCAACCGGCTTTATTTTTACCGTGGGGGCATTATCCAATGTTTTCTTTTATAACGAATCGGGGCAACTGGCCATACAAATGGCAAAAGGCAACATCGACCTGATTATTCCAAATTTCATTAATTCGGCCATGCCCGAGTGGTTTGTTTACCTCTTTATGCTTGCTTTGCTTTCGGCCGGAATGTCGACATTAAGTTCGCAATTCCATACCATTGGTACAGCAATTGGCCGCGATTTTATCGAAAATGTATTTCCGAAAAAGAAATTCGACTCGATGATGATTTCTAAAATTGGAATTGTAATTGCCATAGCAGCCAGTATTTTAATTGGCTATAGTTTACCCGGGAGTATTATTGCACGCGGAACGGCCATATTTTTTGGTATTTGTGCAGCTGCATTCTTACCGGTCTATTTCGCATCGTTGTATTGGAAACGAGCCACAAAAACTGCGGCAGTCTGGAGTATTGTTGCCGGTTTACTAACCAGTGGTTTCGCACTTGCATTTCTTCACCAAAAAGAGGCTGTTGCTCTTGGAATTAGTCAGGCACTTTTTGGAAAAGACTTTCTCATTGCTAAATTCCCGTGGATGCTTATCGACCCAATATTGTATGCTATGCCGGTTTCAATAATTGTTTTGGTGGTTGTTTCTTACTTCACTAAAAAAACGCCTGCCGGCCATATCGAAAAATGTTATAAAGGAGTTTAGGAAAAGTGATTAATCTGTTTTATAAAAAAAAATAGTGTTCCGGGAAATCTGCCGGAACACTATTTTTTTTGTGTTTATGGCAATCTTACGATTAATTTGGGTTCACATAACC
>WGCT01000232.1 GCA_015493625.1 Draconibacterium sp.
GTTTAGTGTTGTGTTTTGATTAAAAATTAAAAATATCTTTCCCATGAAAAATTTAAAGCTGTTTGTAAAATCTGCATTTTTATTGGCAAGTGTCTTGCTGGTATCTTGCACGCATTACACCGATTATTCGAATGTTCCTTACAAAGAACCCAATCCGCAACCGTGGCAAGACCAAAGCATTTGCCAGATAAACCGCGAGATGGTGCATGCTCATTTTATTCCGTTTGCCAATGTAAAACAGGCACGTAGCGAAAATAAGTGGCAATCGACAATGATTGAATCGTTAAATGGGAAGTGGAAATTTAATTTGGCACACAAACCTGCCGACCGCCCGTTTTGGTTTTTTAAAGACGATTTTGATACACGAAAATGGGACGAGATTGATGTACCTGCAAACTGGGAACTTGAAGGATACGACTATCCGATTTATGTAAATGTAAAATATCCGCATAAAAAAACACCACCAACAATTCAGTCGTTTTATAATCCGGTGGGCTCGTATAAACGCACTTTCGAAATCCCCGACGACTGGAAAGGGAAAGATGTAATTGTTCATTTCGGAGCAGTTAGTTCGTGCCTAAATCTTTGGATAAACGGGCAATATGTTGGCTATAGCGAAGACAGTAAGACACCTGCCGAGTTCAATATCACAAAGTATTTAAAGGAGGGTAAAAATTCAATTGCAGCCGAAGTATTTCGCTGGAGCGATGCCTCGTATCTCGAAGATCAGGACTTTTGGCGAATGAGCGGAATTACCCGCGATGTATATTTAAAGGTACGTAACCCACAACAAATTCAGGATTTCAGGGTTGTTGCCGGTCTCGATTCATTGTATAAAACCGGAATGTTTCAGTTAGATATTTCGGTGCTTAATCTTGGCGATAAAGTAAAATCGGGTGTTATTGAAGCCGAACTGAACGACGGAAACAATACCGTTAAGAAATTTTCGAAAAAATTACCAACCGGAAAAACAAGTGTTTTATTCAACACAAAAGTTCGAGGTGTAAAACAGTGGTCGGCAGAAATTCCTAACTTATATGAACTTGTAATTACACTTCGAAATAACGACGGAGTTGTTGAAGTAATCAGGCAGGAGATAGGATTTCGTACTGTTGAAATTAAAGATACAAAACTGTTGGTAAATGGCAAATATGTATATATGAAAGGGGTCGATTTACACGAGCATAACGATAAAACCGGCCACGTTCAAGACAAAGAAACCATGTTGCTTGATATTAAAACCATGAAAAGGCATAATATTAATGCAGTGCGCACATCGCACTATCCCGAACCTGTATTATGGTACGAGTTATGCAATAAATATGGCCTTTATATTATTGACGAAGCTAATATCGAATCGCACGGAATGGGCTACGGAGCCGAGTCGCTTGCAAAAAATCCATCGTGGAAAAAAGCACACCTGTTTCGTACGCAAAATATGTTCGAACGCGATAAAAACCAGCCCTGTATTATTATCTGGTCGTTGGGAAACGAAGCCGGAAACGGAGTTAATTTCGAGGCAACTTACGACTATCTAAAATCGGTCGATCAAACTCGCCCTGTTCAATACGAAAGAGCAGGACGCAGTCGTAATACCGATATTTTTTGCCCCATGTATATGCACATTAGCAGAATGGAAAAATATGCACTTAGCAAGCCGGATAAGCCGCTTATACAATGCGAATATGCACACGCTATGGGAAATAGTGTTGGCAATTTGCAAGATTACTGGGATGTAATTGAAAAATACGATGTATTGCAGGGAGGATTTATTTGGGATTGGGTAGACCAGGGACTGCTAACAACAAACAAAGAGGGGGAAGAATACTGGGCCTACGGTGGCGATTTTGGCCCCGACACGGTTCCTTCCGATGGCAACTTCTGCCTTAACGGTTTGGTAGACCCCGACCGCACTCCAAAACCGGCATTACTTGAAGTGAAAAAAGTGTACCAAAATATTGGGTTCGATGCAGTTGATTTAAAAAAGAATTCAATCTCAATAAAAAATAAATTTTCATTCATCAATCTCGATAAATTTAATTTTGAATGGGTAGTTACCGGCGACGGAATAATTGTAGATAGTGGGAAATTTAAAGATATTGTTGCAAAACCGGGAGAAACAGTAAATGTTCGTCCAAATATTCATATTTTGCCAAAACCCGGAGTTGAATATTTTTTAACAATACGAGCCAACCTGAAACAGAAAGACGGACTGCTTTCGGCAGGAACAAATTTAGCTGCCGAACAATTTAAATTACCAATATCTAAACCGGTAGCACGAGTTGACGCATCGCAATTTAATACATTAACCGTTGACGATAAAGGAGCCGTTGCAACTATTTCGGGCAAAGGTTTTTCCATTGAATTCGATAAAAAAGCAGGTGTAATTTCGAGCTTTAAAAGCGGTAAAACAGAACTGTTAAAAAGTGGGCCAATTCCTAATTTCTGGCGTGCCCCCATCGATAACGACTTTGGAAACGGATTGTATAAACAAAACAGGGTTTGGCGAAAAGCGGGAGAAAACCGAAAAGTTACCGAAGCAACGGTTAGCAAAATCGGGGATAACAAAGCAATGATTCATTTTAAGTTCAACTTAACAGATAAAAACAACGAAGCTATTGCAACGTACAGTTCGGTTTATACCGTTTATGGCTCGGGCGATGTTGTAGTAAATAACAACTTTAAAATGATAAAAGAGAAATTGCCGCATATTTTCAGAATGGGAATGAATTTGGTAATGCCACGTAAATTCGACCAAATGAAATGGTTCGGACGCGGTCCGCAAGAGTCGTACTGGGATAGAAAAACGGCTGCTTTTGTTGGTTTGTATAGTGGCTCTGTAGCCGATCAATACTGGGCTTATCTTCGTCCACAGGAGAACGGAAATAAAACCGATGTACGTTGGGTTGCCATTACCGATAAAGCTGGCGAAGGACTTCTGTTTGTTGGAATGCCACTGTTAGAAGTGAGTGCACACCACAATATTATGGAAGATTTCGAATCGATGGAGCGCACCGATGGCCGCCAACATCAGGGAGTAAAAGTAGTTAACCGGCACACAACCGACGTTAAACCACGCAATCTTACTTCGGTAAATATAGATTATAAACAGATGGGCGTTGGCGGCGATAACAGTTGGGGGGCGCACACACATCCACAATATTCGTTGCTTGCACGCGAGTACAGTTATTCGTTTAGAATGCGACCTGTTTCGGGAGAAGAGAACCCTGATAAACTGGCTAAATTGAAATTCTAATTGAGAAGTATTTTTCTAAAATGAAGTTGTTTAAAGTTAAAGAGAGTTTCCGAAAGTAACCGGTTTTCGCTTTGACTTTAAACAACTTCCTCCTTATTTTTCCCCCTGTTTTTGTGACAGTTTCCCAAATATTTTACGAACCCGGTAGTTTATACGAATGGTTAACATATACATTACCGGCGAAATAAGCAGGGTTAAAAATGTGGCAAACGTTAATCCGAAAATAACTGTCCACGACATTGGCCCCCAGAAGGCAACACTCTCGCCACCAATCGAAAAGTTGGGGTTGAAGTGAGAATACAATCCAAAAAAGTCGAAGTTTAAACCTACCGCCAGCGGCAATAGCCCGAGAACAGTTGTAATGGCAGTAAGTAAAACCGGGCGCAATCGTGTTCTTCCTGCTTCAACAAGCGTTTCAATTTGAATATCGACGGGTAAAAATGCACCTTCAGGCAAGTTTAACTCTTCGCGTTTTCGTTTTCTAAGGAGGTCGATATAATCGATTAAAACAATTCCGTTGTTTACCACAATTCCTGCAAGCGAAATAATTCCTATTCCGGTCATGATAACCACAAAATCCATTTTAAAAATTCTAAGTCCGAGGAAAACTCCGATTGTACTGAATACAACAGTTGCAAGAATAATTGCCGGGCGAATAAACGAGTTAAACTGGGTAACCAGAATGAGCATAATTGAGGCAATAGCCACAAGAAGTGCAAAAATAAGAAACCGGCTGCTTTCGTCTTGTTCTTTTTGTTCGCCTGTAAAAGCATAACTATATCCGTTTGGCATTTGGTAGTCGGCTAAAAGTTGCCTGATTCGGGCATTTATCCGGTTGGCATTGTACCCCTCAACAATTCCCGAAGAGATGGTAATTACCCGTTTATTGTCGATACGCGTAATTTTATCGTAGGTGGTTGAATATTCGAAACTTGCCACTGCCGAAATTGGAACCTTTGTTCCTTTTGGTGGCCCCTCCTGATTTCGAACTGTTAATTTTTGGTTCATCAGTGTGGAAATATCGTTCCGGTATTTCTCTTCGAGGCGAATTGTAATGTCGTATTCGTCTTCGCCATCTTTAAATTTTCCGGCATCGTAACCAAAAAGCGAATTTCTGAATGCCATTGCAATTTGCTGCGTCGAAAGGTCGTATAAACGTGCTTTCTCGCGATTTATTTTTACCAGCATTTCGGGCTGACTAACATTTATATTTAGTTTCAATTCGTCGATTCCCTGAATATCATCATCTTCAATTATTTTAATAAAATCGTCGGTAATACGTATTAACTCTTCGAATTTATCGCCCGAAACGTCAATGTTTATCGGTTCGCCGGTTGGCGGTTTCATCTCCTCTTTTTCAACATAAATTTTAGCTCCAACAAAACCATCAAGATTTTGTGTGAGCTCTTTCATTATTTCGGTTGTACTAATTCCTTTACGGAATTTAAACTCGACAAACGAGATGGTTGTAAGCGATTTATTCGGACTTTTTAACTCCTCAAATTTACCTCCTTTACTCGCGCCAACACTTGTTGTAATCGACTTTACAATTTCGCGATACGGGCGGAGTGTCTCCTTAATTATCTTCTCAACTTTATACGACACTTCATCGGTTTTTTCGATGGCTGTTCCAATAGGCAACTCCATTGTAACATAAACCGACTGTGGTTCGGTATTGGGGAAAAACAGAACCTTCGGGTTGCTGTTAAAATAAAAATTTACAGAAAAAACCAACAAAACAATTGTTAAAAGAAAGTATATATAGGGTTTGTATCCGGTTAATGCAAACCGCAATTGGCGGCTGTAAAAATTTTCGAGCCACACCAGAAATTTTGTTTGAAACCAACGTGCCAACGGACGCAAAAGAATTAAATTCAGCACAAGTAAAATTGTAACTGTCATTAAAATATTGGCAACTGCATAAATTTGTATGAAATAGAATGGCAATGCCAAAAGCGCAAAAACAGCAGCTAAAAGTAACGAGCGTCGCCAGTTTGCACGGGTTTTAATATCTTCAATTTTTATAAACGTTGAAACAAAAGCAGGGTTTAGAATTAGTGCCACAAACAGCGACGATGATAGAACAATAATTAAAGTTTTTGGTAAAATACTCATAAACTCACCTATTATTCCTTCCCACATTAACAGCGGAATAAATGCTGCCAGCGTGGTAAGTGTTGACGAAATAATAGGCATCGCAATTTCGCTCACTCCTTTTTTTGTTGCTTCGAGTGCCGAATAACCCAAACTATACAGTCGATAAACGTTTTCGACCACAACAATGGCATTGTCAACCAACATTCCCAGTGCCAAAATTAGCCCGAAAAGCACCATGTTATTAAGAGTTGTTCCCGACTGTTGTAAAATAATAAACGATAAAAACATCGACATTGGAATGGCAAGGCCAGAGAAAAGTGCATTTCGTAATCCGAGAAACAGATAGAGAATGAAGATAACCAGAATCATTCCAAGAATAATACTGTTTTCGAGGTTACTAATTTCGTTTCTAATGTGATGTGTTTTATCGTCGGTGGTGGTAATAGTAAGCTCTTTCGGAATAAATCCTCCGGCCTTTTGCTCTTTAATTGCGGCAAGTACTTTTTCTGAGGCGGTAAGAATATTTTCGCCCGATTTCTTTTTAATGGTTAATGTAACCACCGGTTTATCGTTTAACCTTGCCACGGTTGCTTTCTCTTTGTAGCCGTCAACAACTTTTGCCACATCGCGAATATAAACCGGTTTTCCTTTATTCACTTTTATAATGGTGTTGGCAATTTGGTCGACATTTTTATAGTCGGCTACCACTCTGATAACGCGGCGTATTTTATCGGATGTAAACTCGCCGGCTCCCATTGTAATGTTCTCAACACGAATGGCTTTTGCAATGTCGTCGAAAGTTATTCCAACGGCATCGAGCTGATACGGGTCGACATTAATCTGAATCTCACGCTCTTCAACTCCTTTAATGTTTGCCTCCGAAATTTCGTTTAAACTTTCAAATTCGTCCTGTAAAATTTCGGCATATCTTTTTAGGTCGCGCATACTGTAATCGCCCGAAAGATTTACATTCATTATTGGAAATTCCGAGAGGTCGATATCTACTACAACCGGATCCTGGTCGAGGTCGTCGGGCAATTCCGATTTTGCTTTGTCAACGCGGTCTTTCGTATCTTGCAGCGCTTGCTTTATCGAAAAAGTTGTATTGAATTCAACATTAATTGAACTGCGATCCTGATACGATGCCGACGTAACTTTCTTTACCCCTTTCAGCCCTTTTAACTCTTGCTCAATTGGGCGGGTAATCAGGTTTTCTATATCAACCGGAGAGTTTCCCGGGTAGATGGTTTGAATAAGAATATTAGGTGCCACAATTTCGGGCATTAACTCGCGCGGCATTTTTTGGTACGACCAAATTCCGAAAAATACAAGTAAAGCGGTTAAAATATAAACCGTTGTTTTATTTTTCAGTGCCAGATACGTTAGTTTAAATTTCCGCGTAATATTCTGAATATTTTTGTTTTTTTCTTCCGCCATTTCTTTCGGTTTTATGCAAATTATCTTTTTTAAAACTCGATTGGGGTGCCATCGTTAATTTGATTGTAACCCTCCGAAACAATTAACATCCCGGCTTTTAATCCGTCGGTAATTTCAATAATATTGTTGTTTGTTACACCGGTTTTTACATACACCTTTTTTGCAACATTTTTCCCATTTTGTTTATCCACAATAAATGTGTAGCTCCCTTTTAAATCTTCTTTTATATACAACACCGGAACGGTAATGGCGTGTAGGTTTTCGTAGTCGCGCAATTTTACAATCGATACCAGATTGGGTTTAATCATTTTGTCGGGGTTATTAATATCAATTCGAACTCTGAAAGTCCGGTTGTTTGGGTCTATTGTATTTCCAATTTGGTTGATTTTGGCTTTTACTTCGCGATTGAGGGCAGGAAAAAAGAGGTTAACTTTATCGCCTTTATTAATTTTTGTAAGGTAAAACTCCGATATGTCGGCATAAATTTTTATTTTACTAATGTTAACCACCTTTGCAAAAGGCACTTGCGGGTTTCCAATATTTCCTTTTTTCTGATAAACCACATCTACAACGCCGCTAACCGGCGATTTTATTT
>WGCT01000233.1 GCA_015493625.1 Draconibacterium sp.
AAAAAAAATACTGGAAATACATCTCAACAATTTTAAACAACCCCAAAAATTAAATAAAAATACTATGTTAAAATATTTTATTGGTCTCGGTATAATTATTCTTCAGGCAATTCCATCGTTTGCCTGCACAAATATTTTAGTTAGTCCGGGAGCCTCGAAAGACGGCTCGGCAATGATTGTTTATTTAAACGACGGTGAGTGGCTGCAACAAATGCACAAGTTTCCGGCTGCCGACCACGCTGTTGGCGAATGGCTGAAATTTGGCAACGGAAGAATTCCGCAAGTAGCACACACCTACGGGCGAATCGGATTTCAGATGAACGAAAAACAGGTTGCCATTGGCGAAACAACCTTTACCGGTCGCGAAGAACTTTGGAACCATAACTTCTTTTTGAAATACTGGCATTTAATGGCACTCGCTCTCGACCGTGCAGCAACAGCACGCGAAGCAATAGAAGTAATGACATCGCTGGTTGAAGAGTTCGGCTACGGAAGCGAGGGAGAGTCGTTTTCGATTGCCGACAAAAACGAAGCGTGGATTTTAGAGATGATTGGCACTGGAAACGGAGAAAAAGGCGCCGTTTGGGTAGCTGTTCGTGTTCCCGACGGAATGATTTCGGCTCACGCCAACCACGCACGAATTGGGGAATTTCCACTTAACGACCCGGAAAATTGTCTCTATTCGAAAAACATAATTTCGTTGGCAACCGAGCGCGGCTACTACAACCCTAAAAGTGGTGTACCATTTCGTTTTAACGAAATTTATTGTCCGGCAACACCGGCCACACTGCGCTATTGCGAATCGCGGGTTTGGAGTATTTTCAGAAGGGCGGCACCGTCGTTACATTTATCGGCCGACTACCACCGCGGAGTTTCTGGAGCAAAACGCTATCCACTTTTTATAAAACCCGACAACAAACTTGGTGTTGCCGATATTATGGCGCTCGTTCGCGACCATTACGAGGGAACAGAGATTGACATGACAAAAGGAGTGGCAGCCGGTGCTTATGGAAGTCCCGACAGAAACCGGCCACTTTCGTTTCAAGTAAATGACGAAACCTGTGCCTGGGAACGCCCCATTTCAACTGTAAATACTGCCTTTTCGTTTATCAGCCAAAGCCGTGCCTGGCTGCCCGACGAAATTGGGGCAGTAATGTGGTACTCGCCCGACGATACTTATTCTAACTGCTACACTCCTTTTTATATTTCCATGAAAAATATTCCCCCCTCCTATTCACGCGGAAGTCTGGACAAGTTCTCGTGGAATTCGGCATGGTGGGCTTTTAATTTTGTTTCGAATTACATCAATCTGAAATACAGTTTTATGATAAAAGATGTTCAAAAAGAACAGAAAAGGATGGAGACACTGGCTCTTTACAGACAAGATTCGATAGAAACAGCAGCATTAAACAGTTACAATTCAGACAAAAACAGTGCAATAGAAATTCTTGAAAACTACAGCATTTCTACTGCCGAGAGTGTTGTTAAAGCGTGGCAAGAATTAGGCAAAATGCTTATTGTAAAATATATCGACGGATATATTCACGACGAAAAAGGGTCGGGACAATCGGTAGGATATCCGCAAGAGTGGTACAACCGGGCTGTAAACGATAAACCGTCGCTAAAAATTCCGGTTTGGGAAAAAGAGAAAAAAGTGAGTAGCGAGCCCAAAAAGTATTAACCGGCCTCAACAATCATTGGAGTTATCTGTTGTATTAGTCAATCATTCACTACTAAAATTCAATTATGATTATTACAAAAGTAAAGGAGACCGAAAAAGCCAAAAATCCACATCAAAGAGATGTTCGAAGATTGTACGACAAAACAAGTGCACAAGTAGCACACTTACGACTTAACCCGGGAGAGAGTCTGAAGCCACATTACACACCGGTTGATGTGTTCTTTTATGTGTTGGAAGGAACTCCCGATATTATGGTTGGAGATGAGACGGCAACCGTTGAGCCTGACTCGTTAGTAGAAAGTCCTAAAGATATTATCCATTGTATTTATAACAATTCGGACAAAGACATTCGGGTGCTGATTGTAAAAGCACCACGACCATGATAAAACCTGCCGAGAAGTCTTTTTCATTTTTCTGAGAGATAGATTGGACTGTATATCAGGGAACTATTTCGAATTTGTTCGAAACGGCAGTTATATTTGTATCTTTTTTTGCAACATGGCAGGGCACAAGCAGTTGAAACGTTGCCTCAGAGTCGAAAAGGTCGCACGGAATTTTATACGAAGTAGTAGTTTTTGCAGGAATTGTATCGATGGCTGTTAAACAGCGAAGATACATATATTGAAAAAACTTATTTTCCGACCATTTCCCGTTAACATCCTCCTGATACGACATTTCGAGCCACTGTTTACAGCGCATTCCCGTATTCAAGTCGAATCCGGAATTGTTGTCTAACGTTAAAAGAATTGTATCCTTTTTATGATAGCTTATTTTATCGGTTGTAAGCTTTACATAACCGTCCAACTCGGTTATTGCCACCGGCTCCTTTTCGCAACCCAAAAGCATAAAAATAAAGAACAGTAATAAGGAAAATGTTTTTAATTGTGTTTTCATTAGTATAGAATTTAGAATCAAGATACAAGACAAGAAAACTAGTGCTTTAACTTAATCATACATCTTTGTATAAATCTTTTATCTGTCAATAGTTTTCAAAACAATAAATCTATAATTAGATGTAATAAAAGCCCAAAAGGTTGCTTTTTGCTTTTCTATTTAATAGAAATCTACTTTCCCCGAAACCAAATTGTAATAAGCTGGAAAAATTTTTACGTCTTCATTTTCCACTGCATGTTTTATTATCACCGACTTACCGGTTAAATCGGCAACAGTGAGCCGGGCATTAATTTTAGCCACATCGTTGTGCATTGCACCGGCAGGAGCTATTTTTATTGCCGGAGCAATATACGTTAGCAGATAATCTATATTGTTGCTATGTTTGCCACCGTCGCAAGCGGCAGCAACGGCTTTACAGTTTTCGTGTGCCAGCACAACAACAACTTTAGTCCCCAAATATTTTACGGCAAACTCAATGCTTGCCACCGACGATTTGTTGGCTACATTCCCCCCAACACGAACAACAACAAGTTCGCCCAAACCGGTATCGAATGCCAACTCGGGAACAACCCGGCTATCGACACAGCTTAACACAACAGCAAAAGGTTTTTGATTGTCAATGAGCAATTCTCGTCGTGAACGGTTTTGCAAACTACGGCTTAACTTATCGGCAACAAAACGAGCATTTCCATCGGCCAGTCGTTTTAAGATATCTTCTGTTGTCATGCAATTTTTTATGAACTTTGTGCGAATATAAAAAAACAAACTCAAAACAAAGATTGAGTATTTAAATTTTCAATACATTGTACTCACTACTAAAATCTAATTATCTTTGTTTTTTATTCAAAAAATCTATGTCAGAAAAACCATTAATATTAGTTACCAACGACGACGGAATACATGCAAAAGGGCTGCGCGAGTTAGTCGAAGTTATTCAGTTTTTTGGCGATGTGGTTGTTATTTCATCAGAAATTTCCATGTCGGGAAAATCGAATGCCATAACTGTCGATCAACCTTTGCGTGTTACTCCGGCCGAAAAAATTCATGGCGTTACAACATATAAAAGCAACGGAACACCGGTTGATAGTGTAAAACTCAGTTTTAACAATTTATTAGACAGAACTCCCGATTTTGTTGTATCGGGAATTAATCACGGAGCCAACTCTTCCATCAGCATTATTTATAGCGGTACTATGGGTGCTGCCATCGAGGGAAGTTTGCACGGAGTTCCGTCAATCGGCTTCTCGCTCGACGATTTTAGTTCGGATGCCGACTTTTCGAAAGCAAAAATAATTGTAGCCAAAATAGTTCAGAGCGTGCAAGAAAACGGGCTGCCTCCGTTTACATGTTTAAATGTTAATATTCCGAAAGGAAAACCAAAAGGAATAAAAATTTGCCGGCAGGCACACGGAAAATGGATTGAGGAGTTCGAAAAGCGTACCGACCCTGTCTCTTATACACATCTG
>WGCT01000234.1 GCA_015493625.1 Draconibacterium sp.
GATTGTTTTCAGAAAACCCGATTTAATTCTTACCCACGACAATACTTCGAGTATTGAGACGATTTTCAAAAAAATGGGGGGAGAAAAGGTTGCCGATTTGAACCAGTTGTTTGTGGTACTCGACCACAATGCCCCGCCAACAAATGCAAATTTGTCGAATAAATACCAGACCATCCGAAGTTTTGTGAAGGAGCAGGGTGTTGAGAAATTTCATGATGTGGGCAATGGAATTTGCCATCAGATAATGACAAATTATGCGCGCCCCGGAATGATAATTACCGGGAGCGACAGCCACACTTGCACCGCCGGCGCATTTAATACGTTGGCAGCAGGAGTCGACAGAACCGAGGCGGCGGGAATTTGGAAAACAGGAGAGACATGGTTTCGGGTGCCGGAATCAATAAAAATAACGTTTGCCGGCGAGTTGCAAAATCACGTGTCGGCAAAAGATTTGGCACTTTATATTGTTGGCCTTTTGGGTTCTGATGGTGCCAATTATCAATCGGTCGAGTTTCATGGAAAGGGAGTTCGCTCGCTATCGATTGCCGACCGGATGACCATTGCAAATCTCGCCTCCGAGATGGGTGCTAAAAATGCGGTCTTCCCGCCCGACTCGGTTTTGAGCATGTTTTTGGGCGAAGAGGCGAACGGAGTATGGGCCGATGCTGATGCGCACTATTCCTCCGAATTCACCATCAATTTAAACGAAATTGTTCCGCTGGTAGCTTGTCCGCACAATGTCGATAATGTGAAAACGGTTTCCGAAGCGGGGCCGGTTCCGGTGCAGCAGGCACTTATTGGCACGTGTACCAATGGCAGAATTGAGGATTTGCGGGTTGCTGCCCGGATTTTGAAAGGAAAAAAAATTCAGCCCGGTTTTCAGTTGCTTGTTACTCCGGCATCGAAAGCGGTCTACCTGAAAGCGATTCGCGAAGGTTTAATTGAAATTCTCGTTCAGGCCGGTGCAAATATTTTGTCGCCTTCGTGTGGCCCGTGTCTCGGAACAGGGCAGGGCATTCCGGCCGACGGTGTGAATGTGGTCTCCACTGCCAACCGGAATTTTAAGGGGAGAATGGGAAATAAAAATGCCAATATTTATCTTGCCTCACCTGAAACGGTTGCCTTTTCGGCACTGCACGGGAAACTAATGACACCGTTTGTTGGGCGTGGCAGCAAGTTATTTTTCAGGGAAAAAGAAAATAGTGTAATCGGAATTGCAGAAAATGACCTTCGAAAAGAGAAAGGTGTGTGGGATTATTCCGATATTAATAATTTAAACACCGATCAGATGTTTGCTGGAAACCTCACTTATCAGGTTAGTAGTGCCGAACCGCAAGAGATTGCGCCACACCTGTTTGCAGGGTTCGACAAACTATTTGCCAACCGGGTTTCGCAGGGCGATGTGATTGTTTGCGGCGATAATTTTGGATGCGGCAGCTCGCGCGAGCATCCGGCAGTCGGACTCCGGTTTGTGGGAATACGGGCAATAATTGCAAAGTCGGTTTCCCGGATATTCTTCCGGTCGGCAATAAATCAGGGGTTGCCAATTATTGTGCTGCCCGAAGCCGTTAATTTTTATCAGAAAGGCGATTTGGTGGAGATTGATTTTAAAAACGGAGTTGTAAAAGTGAATGGAAAGGAATTTCCTTTTAACCCGTTGCCGGAGAAACTGATGCGTATTTTAGATGCGGGTGGTTTGGTAAAAAGTTTGGCTGAATGAGTTTTGAAGTACCAAAAGAATTATTGAATAAATAGCAATTAAACTGAAATAAAATGAATAATAAAATTGAGATGAGAGAAGTATTAAAAGAGTTGCAAATTGAAGATGTAAACTACGGAATTTGCACAGGAACAGTTTGGCAAGAGACAAACGGAAAATTTATTGAATCGTTTTCGCCTTCTGATGGCGAGCTAATTGCCGGTGTGAAATTGGGAACTACGGAAGATTACCGTAAAGTGGTGAAAACAGCAAAAGGCGCATTCGAATCGTGGAAAATGGTGCCTGCACCAAAACGGGGCGAAATTGTTCGTCAGATTGGCCTCGAGTTGCGAAAATACAAAGAACCGCTGGGAAAACTGGTTTCGTACGAAATGGGTAAAATCCTTCAGGAAGGTTTGGGTGAAGTGCAGGAGATGATTGATATTTGTGACTTTGCCGTGGGGCAGTCGCGCCAGTTGTATGGTTTTACCATGCACTCCGAACGCGAAAAACACCGCATGTACGACCAGTATCATCCGTTGGGAATTGTAGGTGTGGTTTCGGCGTTTAATTTTCCGGTGGCCGTTTGGGCATGGAATGCATTGATTGCACTTGTTGCCGGCGATGTGGTGATTTGGAAACCCTCGTCGAAAGTGGCTTTGTGTGGCGTTGCAGTTCATAAAATAATTGCAGAGGTAGTACAAAGAAATGGTGTTCCCGAGGGCGTGGTAAACCTTGTTGTGGCCGATTCGAAAGGGTTGGGCAACGAGTTTTTCAGCAACAAAGATGTTCCGCTGATTTCGTTTACCGGCTCAACTTCAATTGGAAAAATGGTGAGTCGTTTGGTGGCCGAACGTTTGGGACGGTCGATTCTTGAACTGGGTGGAAACAATGCAATTATTATCACGCCCGATGCTGATATTGAAATGGCACTCAGGGCAGTTGTTTTTGGTGCAGTAGGAACTTGTGGACAGCGATGCACTTCAACCCGCCGAATCATTGTTCACGACTCAATTTACGATGATTTTAAACAGCGGCTGGTAAATATATATACCAAACTACCCATTGGTCATGCTCTCGACCCGAATACTTTGGTTGGTCCGCTGGCCGATAAAGATGCTGTACAAAATTTCCTCGATGCAATAGAAAAAGTAAAAGCAGAAGGTGGAAAAATAGTTATTGGTGGCGAAGTTCTCGAAGGTGAAGGATTTGAATCGGGATGCTTTGTTACACCGTGTATTGCTGAAGTTGAAAACCATTACGAAATTGTTCAGCAGGAAACTTTTGCTCCGCTTTTATTTATGATTCGTTACACTGAACTCGATGAGGCAATTGCAATTCATAACGATGTTCCGCAAGGTTTGTCGTCGGCAATATTCTCGACAAATATGCTTGAAACCGAAACATTTATTTCGCAAAGTGGTTCCGACTGCGGAATTGCCAACATCAACATTGGAACATCGGGAGCTGAAATTGGGGGTGCTTTTGGTGGCGAGAAAGAGACAGGTGGTGGTCGCGAGTCGGGTTCCGATGCATGGAAAGCGTATATGCGTCGGCAAACAAATACAATCAATTACGGCACAGAATTACCATTGGCACAGGGAATTGAATTTGATGTATAAAAAGTGAGTTTTATAGATTTTTCAAAAATTGGGTTTTCCGTCATTCTGAACTTGTTTCAGAATCTTTATTGTTTAGTTGTTAGTTCGTTAAGATTCTGAGATGAATTCTCCATAGGAGTTCTATGGACAGAATGACGGAAATTTTAAACACTTCTTTAATGATGAACAAAGTATGAAACATATTTTAATTTTTGGAGCAGGCAGGTCGTGCAACACGTTAATAAGGTACCTTGCCGCCAACGCAGATAAGTTCGATTGGAAAATAAATATTTTTGATATTCAGGAAAGCAAAAATGAGAATTCAGCACGAGTTACCTATTCGGTAATGAATGTAAAAGATGAAACGGCGCGCGATGCTGAAGTGAAAATTGCCGATTTAGTAATCTCGATGTTGCCGGCACGGTTTCACAAATATGTGGCACAATCGTGTGTAAAGTTTTCAAAAAACCTGTTAACGGCGTCGTACGAAACCGCTGAATTAACGGCATTTAGGAGCGACGTTCAGAAAAAGGGACTTTTCTTTTTGAACGAGTGTGGGCTCGACCCGGGGCTCGACCATATGTCGGCCATGAACCTGATTGACCGGATAAAAAACGGCGGCCATACTTTACTCGCTTTCGAATCGTTTACCGGTGGGCTGGTTGCTCCCGAATCGGACGACAATCCGTGGAACTATAAATTTAGCTGGAACCCTCGGAATGTGGTGGTGGCAGGGCAGGAAGGACCTGCAAAATTCATCCAAAACGGAAAGTATAAATACATTCCATACAACAGGCTGTTCAGGAGAACCGAGTTAATTGAGATTGATGATTTTGGAAAGTTTGAGGGATACTCCAACCGCGATTCGCTGAAATACATTGAGCAGTACAGTTTGCAGGGAATACCTACAATTTATCGTGGAACATTGCGTCGCCCGGGATTTTGCCGTGCATGGAATGTTTTTGTGCAGCTCGGGCTGACCGCAGATAACTACTTCCTCGAAAATGTTGAAAATATGACCTACCGCGATTTTATCAACTCATTCCTCTATTATCATCCCACCGACTCGGTAGAGCTGAAACTGTACCGTGCCATGCACATCGATCAGGATTCTGACATCATCCCTAAATTAGTGTGGCTGGGTATTTTCGACGACACTAAAATTGGTTTGAAACGTGCCACGCCGGCACAGGTTCTCGAACATATTTTAAAAGAGAAGTGGCAATTGCAGCCCAACGACAGGGACATGGTTGTGATGCGGCATAAATTCATCTATCGCGATGTTGAAACAAAGTTGCCGATGAAACTGACCAGCTCGCTGGTGGTTTTGGGCGAAAACAACGAACACACGGCCATGTCGAAAACAGTGGGGTTGCCACTTGCCGTGGCTGCAAAGTTAGTTTTAACCGAAAAGATAAATTTAAAAGGGATGTTTATTCCCACGCATAAATTAATCTACAAACCGGTGTTGCAGGAGTTGAAACAGCACGGTATAGAATTCAAAGAAAAATTACATGACGCTGAGGCAGTTGGTTATTCGTTTTAACCTTTACAAAAAAGGTCGGGAAAAACAAGAATAGATAACTAAACGCAGAAAAAGGGGAAAGAATGATATGCTTTGGGTAAACATCGTGAAAATATTGTTTTTTACCGGAGATTTCAATCAAGTTTTATATTTTTAGTTTTTCAAATCCAGTGAAACGATTTTTAAATACCATTTCAGCATTTCAGTTTTACCAGTTGGTAAAGTACGCAACGTTAGTTTTAATTGGGGTTGTTTTTACCAAAACCACTTTAACACCGAATGCTATTGGTCAGTACGAAACATTTGTTTTTATTGCCGGAGCAGTAAGTTTTTTCTGGTTAAACGGGTTGTTAAAAGCGCTTTTGCCGCTCTCTTCACAAAAAAGTAAATCGAATATTTTTAGTGCATTTACTGTTATTCAACTGTTTAGTATTGTTGCTGCATTTTTGCTTTTTTTGTTGCACCCGTTTTTTTCAAAATTCCTGCTTAATGCGAAAGAGATTCCTGAAATATGGCTTTTAATGGCATTTCTTGTGTTTGGTGTTCCGGCAAATTTGGCAGAGTATATTTACCTTATTAAAAAGAAAAATCGTTCGCTTTTGGTTTATGCACTGGTTTCGTTTTCAATTCAGTTTATATTGGTTGTTTTACCGCCGGTTTTGGGTTACGGAATAGAAATGGCACTAAAAGGATTGGTTGCCGCCGCGTTACTTCGTTATTTTTGGGTTTGGATTCTTCTCGTTTCTAATGGCGAACTTCACTTCTCACCGGCTTTTGTTAAAGAGCACTTAAAACTTGGAGGGCCACTAATTGCCGCTACACTTTTAAGCGGCTCGGCACAATTTGTCGACGGATTTATTGTAACCTCTAAATTTAACAACGAAGTATTTGCTGTTTTCCGTTACGGAGCCCGCGAACTTCCTCTTGCATTGTTGCTCTCGAACGCACTTAGCAACGCACTACTTTCCGACTTTGCAAAACCCGAAAACTTGAAAAAAAACCTTCAAAAATTAAAAAGCAGTGTCACCCGGCTCATGCACTTTCTTTTCCCCCTCACCATTGTTTTACTATTAACCTCACACATTCTCTTCCCAATTATTTTTAATGCAAAATTTAGCGAGAGTGCAACCATTTTTAACATCTATTTACTGCTTGTAATAAGCCGGTTACTACTGCCTCAAACCATTTTAAACGGATTAAAAATTACAAACCCGATTATGCTGGCTGCCTTTTTCGAACTCATTATAAATGTAATACTCAGCCTTGTATTAGTACAGTTTTTAGGAATTGCAGGAATTGCTTTCGCTACATTTATTGCCTATCTGTTCGAAAAAATTTATCTTGTTACCGTTGTTAAAACGAAACTAAAAATTAACCTTTCCGAGTATGTACCGGTAAATAAATATGCAATTTATTCTGTTGGTATACTTGTAATATTTATTTTTGCTGAACTAATTTTATAAAATATGGAGTTTATTCTCGACAATTCCGATTCGGAAAACAATTACCAGTTAATAATTTCAAAAATAAAACGCATTCGGAACGG
The DNA here is from genome assembly GCA_015493625.1 of Draconibacterium sp. Lineage (GTDB taxonomy): Bacteria > Bacteroidota > Bacteroidia > Bacteroidales > Prolixibacteraceae > Draconibacterium. The sequence goes on from WGCT01000234.1 coordinate 6,372, forward strand.
CGACACAGCCGATGCAATGAAACGTACCGGAATTGTATATAAAATGAATTGGGGTATTGCATTAACTACCCTGCGGCAGATGGCAAGCGAGTACGGCAGCAACCACGTTCTTGCGTTAAAACTCTGGAATAAACAGTGGCGCGAAACAATGATTCTTGCAACACTGCTCGACGAACCTGCAAAAGTAACCGAAGAACAGATGGATTTCTGGACAAAAAGTTTCGAAAATACCGAAATTGCAGAACAAGCGTCGGCCAACCTTTGGGTAAAAAGTAAATTTGCCTTTGTAAAATCGCTCGAGTGGTGCCGCGGCAAAAAACATATCGTCCGTTTTACCGGCATCCATCTTGCCGGCCGGCTTGCCATAACCGACAAAAAAGCCATCGACGAAATGTTCGAACCATTTTTCAACGAGTTTCCAACTCTGGCAAAAGACCCCAAGTTATACACCGTTCTTTTCCGTACGTTAATCGCCATAGGAACGCGCTCAAAACAGCTCAATACAGCCACAATCGAGCTGGCAAAAACACTCCAGTCCGCCACCTCCGAAAACGCTGCAAAATTGGGCAGCGAACTCTTTAACGAACTTTCTGCCGAATACATTCAGGAGCGATTTATCTAAAACACACTCTCTTTTTTTATGCTGGCGGCCGGGCTTTCCATAAGTAGTAGCCTTGTCGCCACTCCGGTATTTGTAGGCAATCCGTGTGCTTCCTTCGGTCGCAGCCGTTTGCCAACAACTACTCGGGTGCGCATTCGGCAAGCTACTTATTCCAATCCCTGCTAGAGCCCGTTGTTAAATTAAATGATTTATTTTTTGTGCCACTCGCAAACAGGCAACTCTTTTCCTATCCTTTCAAGAAAAACCGGATGTAGGTATGCAAAATTACTTTACCAGTTTCGAAATGGCCCGGAATTCAGGTGCTGCCGACGAGCGGGTAAGTTCAAACAGAATCGATTCGTACGATGTCATTAAAATACTTTCGTGCCTGAAACGCTCTTTTGCCAGTTCAATATTCTCTTTTGCCCGCGACGAAACGCAATCCATTACAATAACCGGATTAAATCCTGCCGCTTTAAAATCAACAGCTGTTTGCAATACACAAACATGCGATTCTATTCCGCAGATAATTATATTTTTTGCAGCAGTTTTGTTTAGTTGTTCCAAAACCTCTGGTTCGTCGTAACAACTAAAACTACGTTTTTCAACAAACGCGAAGTTGGGAATTATCTCTTTTATTTCGGGCACGGTTTCGCCCAGTCCTTTTGTGTATTGTTGCGTTGTAATTAGTGGCAGGTCTAACGCTGCCAGTCCGCCAATTAATGTTTTGCAGTTATTTAAAAGTTGCTCTTTTTTGTGCATCACCGGAAACAGTCGCTCCTGAATGTCGATGATTAATCCTGCTGTATTTTCTTTTGTTATTCTCATTTTCTAATTCAATTTATCGAACGCCCCCAAATTCAACTTGTCGAATTGGTTTAAAAACTCAATCAAAACTCCGGCAATTTTTTTCACTCCGCCCTCTTTTTCCGATTCAATATTTAAAGGAATTACCGGGTCGTGCAGCGAAAGCCGCAACAGGAACCAGCCAGCACCACTGTGCTCGTTACAGGCAACCCGAATTCCTTCGTAGTTATTTGGAACAACTGTCCAGCCTGCCCGGTTTTCGGCAAAAGTTTGTAACGCATTAATTACCGCTTCGCCATAACTTTTAAAGTCGGCTGTTTTAATTTTTATTCGCACCTCGCTGCTCTCTTTTGGTTGCGGCAAATCTTCAATAAGATTTAAAATTGTGTGATTCTCTTTTTTTAGCTGAGCCATTTTAATTACCACTTTCGAAACGAGGTAAGCACCGTCGTCGAGAAAATAGTTCTCTTTCAATGCCGCGTGTCCCGAAGTTTCGATTGCCAACCACGAAGGCTCGCCGGTTTTGTTTAACCGAACCGACTCGTTAATTACATTTTTATAACCCCGTTTAAAACGGTGGTGTTTTCCTTTCAGTTTCTCTTCAATAAAATAGTGTAATCCGTCGGAAGTAATCGAGTCGGTAACAATTGTAGAACCGGGGTGTTCGTCGAGAATAATAGCTGCCATTAACGCAACCAAACCGTTCCGGTTTACCGGGTTCCCTTTGCTGTCGACAACGGCTGCGCGGTCAACGTCGGTGTCGAAAATAATTCCGAGGTCGGCACTGTTCTTTATTACTGCTGCTTGGATTGATTCCATTGCCGTTTTATCTTCGGGGTTTGGAATGTGGTTGGGGAAATTTCCGTCGGGTTCTAAAAATTGACTGCCGGTAATATCGGCACCCAGTTTTTCAATTACCTCGGTGGCGTAAAATCCGCCTGCTCCGTTTCCTGCATCTACCACAATTTTGAACCCTTTAAGAGGCAATTTATAATTCTCGGCATTAATTTTTTGCCTTATATTTTCAATAAAATGGTTGGCATAAACAGCCATTAAGTCGACCGGTTCAATGGTTTGATTTAGCGTGTAGTTATTGAGGTTTATGTTTGCTGCAATCTCAAGAATAGCCGAAATGTCGGTTTTTTCGAGTCCTCCGTTTTTTGTGAAAAACTTCAACCCGTTACGGTTAAATGGCAGGTGACTGGCAGTGAGCATAATTGCCCCGTCGAAATTAAACTCGTTGTAAATGGTCGACATAAACATTGCCGGAGTCGATGCCAATCCGCAATCGTAAACTTTACTTCCAGCAGCCGAGAGACTTTCGGTAACAGCCTTTTTTAATTCGGGCCCCGACAAGCGTGAATCCATTCCAACACCAACTTTTAAAGCTGTTTTCTTTTCCTGAAACTGTTTCCCGAGCCACAACTTAAAGGCAACCCCAATTTTTTTTACTATTTCCGAAGTAAGATTTACCTCTTCGCCTGCCACACCTTTAAGTGCCACACCCCTTATATCGGAGCCGTTTTGTAGTGCTTTAAAGTTCATAAATATTTTACTTATTATTATTGAGATTTGTTTTTTTGAGTTTTGCTATTTTCCCTCCGCCTGTGCTCTCGATTTGTCGCCCAGGTAACCACCGTGATGTCGTTTGGCGTACTCTTCGTTGGTAAAGCCAATTTTGTTCATCATCGAAACAACCAGCGCATCGCCAATTACAGTCATTATTGTTGTTGAAGTTGTTGGCGACAAACCCAACGGACAAACCTCTTTTGGGTTTCCGGTAAAAAGAAAAGCATCGGCTTGTTTTGCTAAAATACCGTCGGGATTACTCGAAATAACAATTAGCGGAAGTCCGCGATGCAGGTTTTCGGCCAAATGAATTAATTCAATTATTTCGCGGGTTTTTCCCGAGTTTGAGATGACCAATAAAACGTCGTTCTCTTGAAGCACTCCAAGGTCGCCGTGTTGCGAATCGCTGGGGTGGAGAAAAACAGCAGGCGTTCCGGTTGAGCAAAATGTGGTGGCAATGTTTAAGGCAATTTGCCCGGCTTTACCCATTCCACTGGCTACAAGTTTCCCTTTTTTTTTGTGAACCTGACGGAAAATGAGTTCTATTGCAGTAATAAAGTCGTCTTCAATAGGAATATTTTTAACGGCTTGCGCCTCTTGCTCAATCACTTTTTTTATTAAATCTTTCATGTGCTTTAAATTAGAAATAAGAACCAGGAACCAAGAACCAGGAACCAAGATACACAAGACAGAAGACTAACATCGATTGAATCGTACTCCTGTGTGTAAAACTCCTTTCTCATATTTGTATTGTCTGTTCCTTTTGTTGCAAATTTAATTGAAAAATCGACTGTTTTTAGTAAGAGCTTTTCTTTTTCTGTTTCTAATGAATTTATTTAGCAAAATTTCACAAAAAATCGTTAAAAAAGAGACATATTAATAGGTATGTATATATAAATATATTGTACTTTTAGCGCAAGTAATTTTTACATTAACATTCATAATAAGAGATGAAAATTCACGAATATCAAGCCCGAGATTTATTCAGGAAGTACGGGATTCCTGTTCCGGATGGTGATGTGTACCATTCGGTTGATGAGGTTAAAAAGAGTGTGTCTGACGATGGCAAACTAAGAGTTGTAAAAGCACAAGTTCATGTTGGTGGGCGAGGTAAGGCCGGTGGTGTTAAACTGGCACACAACAAAGCCGAGGTAATTGAACATGCAGAGAGTATTCTTGGTATGGACATTAAAGGACTAACCGTTGAGAAAGTGTTGATTGCCGATGCAGTTGACATAGAAAAAGAGTTTTATATTGGCTTTGTTAACGACCGGAATACAAAATCGGTGACGTTAATGGCAAGTGCCGAAGGTGGCGTTGAAATTGAAGAGGTGGCAAGAGTGTCTCCTGAGAAAATTATTAAAATGCCGGTTGATGCAACTCAAGGATTAATGGACTGGCAGGCTCGTAAAATTGCGTTGCAGCTTTTTAGCGACCCAAAACAGGTACGTCAGGCAGCAGCAGTTTTGGTGAAATTATATAATTTGTATCAAGATACAGATTGTTCGCTTGCTGAAATTAATCCGTTGGTTTTAACACCCGATAAGAAGGTTTTGGCCATCGACGGGAAAATGAATTTCGACGACAATGCGCTTTTCCGCCAAAAAGAGATTGTGGCAATGCGCGAAGTTACCGAAGATGAGCAAAAAGAGCTCGATGCTACAGAGAAAGGCCTTTCGTATATTAAACTCGATGGAAACATTGGTTGTATGGTAAATGGTGCCGGGTTGGCAATGGCTACCATGGATATGATTAAATTGTATGGCGGCGACCCTGCCAACTTCCTCGATATTGGCGGTTCGTCGAACCCCGAAAAAGTAATTGAAGCAATGAATATTTTGCTTAGCGACAAAAATGTTAGCGCAGTAATGATTAATATTTTTGGTGGAATTACTCGTTGCGACGATGTGGCACGCGGACTGGTTGCAGCTCTCGATGTGATTGAAACCGATATTCCAATTGTTATCCGTTTGTCGGGAACAAATGCAAAAGAAGGTTTGGAAATTATTAAAGAAACAGGGTTGCCAACCGTTGAAACAATGAGTGAAGCGGCTAAAAAGGCCATAGAATTAAGTACAAAGTAGTAAGTTTAAAGTAGAAAGAAATGAGCATTTTAATAAATAAAGATACCAAAGTAATTGTACAGGGAATTACAGGTAGAGACGGCGGATTTCATGCCAGTAAAATGAAAGCTTACGGAACAAACGTTGTTGGTGGAATTTCTCCGGGAAAAGGAGGCACTGAGGTAGATGGTGTTCCGGTATTTAATACTGTTGAAGATGCAGTAAAAGCAACAGGAGCCAACGCATCGGTAATTTTTGTTCCGGCAGCATTTGCCGGCGATGCAATTTTAGAAGCAAGTTATGCAGGAGTCGATTTGGTAATTTGCATTACCGAAGGTGTTCCGGTAAAAGATATGATTCGGGTAACTCCAGTTTTAAAGCAAAACGGAACAAAAATGATTGGTGCCAACTGCCCCGGTTTAATTACCGTTGAAGAGTGTTTAATTGGAATTCTTCCGGGAAACATCTTCAAAAAAGGAAACATTGGCCTGATTTCGCGCTCGGGAACATTAACCTACGAAGTGGTTGATATGCTAACACGTGCCGGACTGGGACAAACAACCTGCGTTGGAATTGGTGGCGATTCGGTTTCGGGATTGTACTTTAAAGATTTACTTGAAATGTACGAAAACGACCCGGCTACCGAAGGAGTGGTTTTAATTGGCGAAATTGGTGGCGATGCCGAAGAGCAGGCTGCACAATTTATTAAAGACAAAATGACCAAACCCGTTGTTGCATTTATTGCAGGTCAGTCGGCACCTCCCGGGAAACGCATGGGGCACGCAGGTGCAATTATTTCGAGTGGCTCGGGAACAGCAGCCGAAAAAATTAAAGCTTTTGCCGCTGCCGGTGTACCGGTGGCAAAAGAACCGGGAGAAATTCCTGGATTAATGAAAGAGAAACTGGGATTATAAATTCCATCTATTCTCGTAAACAATATTAAAAAAGCCGGTTGCAATTTTGTAACCGGCTTTTTTAGCTGAATTCAATGAATTGAGTATCGTTTATAGTTGGTCTTTTTCAATATCTTTAAAATATTTAGCCGTACCTACTTTTAGTTCGTAGGTTGCAGCTTCGTCGCAAACAATAATTCCTTTTGGGTGAAGTTGTAAAACCGAAACGGTCCACATATGATTAACACCCTCTTCAACAACTTTTTGCATTGCCCGCGCTTTGTTATATCCATTAATAATAATAATAACTTCTTCCGATTGCATAACCGTATCGACACCAACCGTTAACGCCGTTTTTGGAACTTTATTTACGTCGTTATCGAAAAAACGCGAGTTGGCAACAATTGTATCGTAAGTTAATGTTTTAACTCTTGTTTTCGATTTTAACGACGAACCGGGTTCGTTAAAAGCAATGTGCCCGTCGGGGCCAATTCCGCCGAGGAAAAGATTGATGCCGCCATAACTTGCAATTTTTGCCTCGTAATCGGCACACTCTTTTTCGAGGTCGGCAGCATTTCCATTCAGCACGTTAATATTCTCGCGAGGAATATCGATATGGTTAAAAAGATTCGAATCCATAAAATAGTGGTAACTCTGAGGATGGTCTTCCGGAATATTTACATATTCGTCCATATTAAATGTTACTACATTTTTAAACGACATTTTTCCCTCTTTTACCAACTTAATAAACTCGGTATAAACACCAATTGGCGACGACCCGGTTGGCAGTCCGAGAACAAAAGGTTTCTCGGGTGTTGGTTGAAATGCCTCTATCTTTTTTGCAATGTAGTTGGCTGTCCATTTACTTAATTGCTGATAATTGTTGTGTATTAAAACTCTCATAATTCTATATTTTAGTATTTGTATTAAAAAATTCCTTCCATCGATTTTTCCATTTTAAATGCTTCTTTTAAAAACTCATCGACATTTAAATCGCGGTGGAAAATCATACCGTGAGTTGCACGTAAAAGTGGCGATTCGTTTTCGTAGAAATAGTTCTTACCCAGCAAAAACTGAATTTGTTTGTGTTGCTCGAACCAGATTAGCTGTGTTAAATCGCTGAATTTACCGTCGAGCTGATAACTTGGGAACGAAGCATTTACTTGTGTTACATAGCAGTCGGAGAACGACTTATCGAGTGTTGCGAGCGCATTCAGCGAAACCGGAACAATCACTTCGGCATCCCACGGATTATATTTAAACCACACATTGCGGTAGCCTACAATTCGCAGTTTACTTAAATCTTCCTCTTTATTCCACGCTTCAACGGCTTTTGCAACGGCTTGCAAAACTTTGTAGTGCGTATCGGGGCCGCTACCCTGCGGATCCATTGCTAAACTAATTACCGTGGGTTTATATTTCCTGAAATCTTCGAGAATGGGTAAAACGTCGCGATTAAAATCGGGTTGCGTAGCAAATGGGTCGCCCGAGTAAAATCCTAACCGTTTATGGTGAACATTTTTCACCATAACTCCGTAATGCGCCCAAACAAGCTCCTCTTCAAATTCGCGAATCATTCCTTTTATTTTCTGAATCTTAGGTGGATTCTTCCCTCCATCGTAGCTGTCTTTCAGAATTTTTAGAATTTCATCAATAGTATAAGAAAGTTCCTTTTTGGTGTCGATGTTCCAAACCAAAACGATTGCCCGAATTAAACGGTGACAAACGCCACGACGTTTCTCTTCGTTGTCCATTGCGGCAACACTGTCAAGGTAGTGATAGATGTCTTTATCCCATTTAAATTTGTATCCGGTTTTAAAGAAATCGGGATAATTTATCATCTCTATTTTTCCTTCGTCAATTAAATTTTTGGTGTCGGTTAATAAGTCGCCAAGGAAATGATTGGTTACTGCTGTAAAGCCCGATGTCATTACCGCAAAGTGCAGCTCGTTGCTTGCACTGCGCGACTGGCGATTTGTAATGGGCATAATTCCAAGCATAATATCATCGTGGTGTGGCCCTGTGTGGTAATACACCTGATTGTTTTGGGCTGCCAATCCACGCTCCATTTTAGCAAGAATAGAATCGATAACCGATTGAACTGTGTTTTCGTTTAAGTTGGGAATTAGCTTGCAATACTTATCTGATTTTAAATCGTCGAGGGTTAATTTTGGTCCAAATTTATTGATCTTTTTGCAAAGCTCCATAACCGCACGTTCTGTTTTTTTGTGCGACCACTTTCCTGCTGTAAAAAAATAATCGGTACTGTCTTCGAGGCTGACGGTTGCTCCTTCGGTTAAATAAAAGCGTGCATTTTTTAATTTCTGAAGCGAAGTAGCCGGTGCAGTAACGGTTGGTTCCATTTCCAAAGCGTCTTTTATTGTGTCGGCAATTGCTTCTCCGGCGGCATAAACAATGGCTTTATTTTTTTTGTTATAACCTATTGTTCCAAGACCTATTGTAATAACCAAACGGTTTTTCGAAACTTCAATACCCCCTAAATCGGCAGCAGTAACGGCTTGTGTTTCAAAGTTTGTCTTTGTCAGTCGGGTAGTCGAAAAATGGTCGGTGCCGTTAACGTTAAAAGCAATGTGCCCGTCGGGGCCAATTCCTCCTAAAAAGAATCCGATGCCACCTTTTTCTCTAATTTTATTTTCGTAGGCGGTGCACCAGTTATCGATTTTAAAAATCGACCTTTTTTGTAGGCGTTCGGCGCAAGTTTTTGCTTCTCGATAGCGGAGTGTTAAATCAATTTTAAAATCGGGGAAAACTTCCGAGAAGGGTTTCCCGTCGGCAAGTTCTATTTTATTCGAGTCGATAAGAAGTGCTTTCTTTTTGTCGAGTCCAAATCCTTCAATATAATACTTTTGGGCATAGTTACACAAACTGTTGTGTTGCTCGGTGTTAATGGGGTAAAACTCGCCCATTTGAACAAAATGCAGCCCCGATAAATCTGGCTTTTTAAGGTCAAGGTTGTATCGTTTCAGAATGTCTTTCCCTTTTTTATTCTCCCAGTTATCGAGTAATAAATGGGTAAACTGAAGAAAATACTGTGCTGTTTTTCCGGTAGGTAAACTAATTACTCCGTTTGGGTTTTCGCTCACCCATTCAAGAAAACTTAATGCCGACAGCAATCCTAATTTTGGGAAACTATCAACTCTTACATAAGGGATTTTTGTTGAAACATTTTTGTTGTTTGCTTCTTCGAAAAAGGCCTTTTCTACTTTTGTGAAATTTAACTTCATTTTTCTATTTTGCTAATAATAATTTTTCAAGAGCGTAAGCTGCAATCCCAATGGGACCCGCTTTTAATCCCAACTCCGAAATTTTTATTTCTGTGTTATTACTAATATCGCGGTTACTGTATGTTTGAATGGCTTGTTGAATTGGCGTTAAAATAAACGGGTTTGCATCGGCAACCCGCCCGCCAATAATAATTAGTTCGGGATTGAATATTTGTAGTAAATAAGCAATTCCTCGCCCCAGCCAGTGCCCCACATCGTTGAAAATGGAAATGGCAAACTGGTCGCCCGAATTGGCTGCCTGAATAACAACTGAAATATCAATTTTACTAAGGTCGTTGTTTACAAGGCTTTTAATTAACGACGAGTTCCCGTCCTCAATACCCTCACGCGCCATTCGTGCAATGGCATTTGCCGATACAATTGTTTCTAAACAGCCCTGTTTTCCACACGAACAGAGCACTCCGTTGTCGACAATTGGTAAATGTCCGAATTCGCCCGAATAACCCGATTCTCCCATGTAAAGTTTTTTGTCGATTACAATTCCAAGTCCGAGCCCCCAGTCGGCCTGAAGCATAAGAACATTGTTTTTCTCTTTAGCCAGCCCGAAATGTTGTTCGGCAAAGGTTCTGATTTTTGTGTCGTGTTCGAAAAAAACCGGAATGCCAAAAATTGTTCGGAGCTTTTCCGATAAATTGAAAACATCGGGGAAATAGGTTTTGCTGATACCCTCTTTCTGATTTATTAATCCGGGAATTTCAATGCCAATTACTAAAACTTTTTGGTGCGGAATTTTGAATTTTATTAGCACCTCTTTCATCTTTTCATTTACCCGATTAAAAATATTCAGGTCGGATTGCATTTTTATTGGAAAATATTGCGGGCCGCTAATATCGATATTGCTGCTGTTAAAAACAGAAATAATGGTCCGGTGAATATTTATAGTAATTCCTACAACGTAAAAACTGTTTTCAACAATTCCATAAATATTTGGTCGCCTGCCACCGCTTGAATTTCCCCGGCCTAAATCTTCAATCAGACCGTTTTCAATTAATTCAAGCAAAAGACTGTTAATTTTTGGAGTGCTGAGTTTAAGCTGTTTCGATAGTTTGGAGTTCGATAGCGGACCATTAAAATAGATGGCACGTAAAATACGTTTCTGATGCCCTCGCTTTTTTAACTCAACTGCCTCGCTTTGAAGCTCGCTATTTTTAAATAGATTTTCCATATAATCTTTAACAAAGATTAGAATAATTAATAGATTGCACAAGCTCCTTTTTAAAAAAATTAAAAAGAATCAAATAGTTTCGTTAAACTTAACCATTCATTTACAA
>WGCT01000235.1 GCA_015493625.1 Draconibacterium sp.
AGCGAGAGCAAAACAATTCCTAAAACATAGTCCCAGTAAAATAGTTCGAAACGCCATGTTTTTCCGGCAAGCTTCTGTGTATTCGACCACGAGCCCCAGCAGAGCATTGTAATAATGCAAAAAATAATTGCGATAGAATAGCTTGAAATTATATACATAATTCTGTTTTAATATGATTTTTACCGGTTATTTTTTACCGGTTGGTGCATCATTAATTTATCAATCGTTTCTGTAATCTCCTTTACCGACCTTTTAAAAGTTACATATTTATGATTTCCGGAAGAGTCGTTTTTCCATTCGTTGTGCCCGTCATTAAAAGTAATAAATTGTCCTTTAACACTATTGAAATATGGCGAAATTCCTTTACAGGCAATTAAAACCGCCGTTTCGTCCCAACTCATTCTTCCGTTTTTGTCTCCTTCGTAAAATGGCAGCGAAATACGGAATACATCTTTTACCGGACTGTTCTGAATGGTTTTATTTTTAACAAGTGGTAATCCTGTTATTATTTTACTCCCAATTTCAAATCCGCTAAAAACAATCGGTGTTGGCCAGTTATCGATAGCATATTTTGAGCTAAGAGAATCTTTTTCAACATTAAATTCTCTGCCTTCAGGAAAAACTCCAGCCATACTTACCAATTGTTTAACTTTTTGGGTAACCAGTTGTTTTCCATTTAATTGGCTGTATTTATCGGCTCCCGATTTTAATAATCCTGCAAGATTTGTAAAAAATCCAACAGTAATTATAATCACACTTTTATCGGGTTGCATACTCAGTTGTTTTCTATAGACATCTATTGCATTTTTGGCCGATTGGTTGGAGATGTTGTGAGGATATTTATGCACAATTGTGTCGTTCCAGTGTTGCATACAAGGAATAAAAATGCCCTTTCCATACGGAATACCAATAGCAATATCGGGTTTGCCGAAATAGGTATTTATTACATCTAATGCCGGTGCAAGCAGCGTATCTTTACACGACCCAATTGTTGCAAGAATATTTATATATCCGCTGTCGGCAAAAGCGTGTAGCAATGTAATTGCGCCTACATCATCGTAATCGGGTCCAAAATCGGTATCGAAAATTACAGGTACAGGAGAGCTGCTCCCAATTGAAGCACTCTTTTTGTTGTTGCACGACAATAAGAACACAAGCAGTATAAACAAGTTAAAAGATAAGAGTTTCGTTAGTTTCATAAGAATATAAATTAGTTAAATTATCAGGGTGAGTAATAAAAAATGTTGTTTCTTAATATACATCTCCTTTTGTAGCCGCTCCTTTAAATTTAACCCCACGGCAATCCGGGTCTCATTTTATAAAAATTAAGATAAGATCTCATTTTTATACGGAGCCGACGATTGCGCTCCTAAACGTGTAACCGAAACAGATGCTGCTTTGTTGGCAAAATCAACCGCTTTTTCAATATCGAAATCGTTGGCAATTGCAACACAGAGTGCCCCGTTAAAAGTATCGCCGGCAGCAGTTGTGTCTATAGCTTTTACTTTTGGTGCGGGTATTTGTTTGCAAACAGAATCGGAATAGATAAAAGAGCCCTCCGAACCGCGAGTAATGATAATAATTTCCACACCCTTTTCTCTTAAAACAAGCGCTGCTTTTTTAGCTGAATTTTCGTTGGTAACTTTAATTCCGGTTAATAATTCGGCTTCGGTTTCGTTGGGTGTAATAATATTTATACACTTTAAAAGTCCGGCAGACAATTCTGTTGCGGGTGCAGGGTTCAGAATTACACAAGCTTTTTTTTCTGATGCAATCCGGGCGGCATATTCAACTGTTGAAATTGGAATTTCGAGTTGCAGCAATACAATTTCCGATTTCTTTATTTTTAAAAGGGCAGCACCGACATCCGGTTCGGTTAAATTCATATTTGCGCCGGGTGCTACAACAATACAATTTTCGGCCTTTTTATCAACCGTAATTAAAGCAACACCGCTCGGTTTTTTGTTGTCGGTTAACAAATAAGTTATATCTATTCCTTCGTTTTCGAAATTCTGAATTGCCTGTTTTCCAAAAATATCGCTGCCTGTTTTCGATACAAAACAAACACGGCCTCCCAGACGAGCCGCTGCAACTGCCTGATTTGCTCCTTTCCCTCCGGGATTCATTAAAAATTCGCCACCTAGAATTGTTTCACCGGGAGCTGGAAGATGGTCGGTTTTTACAACCATATCGGTGTTTGTACTTCCTATTACCAAAATTTTTTTCATAAAAATAGTTGTATTACTGAGCTGAAATTTGAAAAAGTATAAACAATTTTATTCAACCCAAAATTTTATCTTAAAAAACAATCCTAAAAAATTTCGATTCAAATGCATCTATTTCCGAAGAGTTATCCTTAACCGGGTCGCCCAAAACATTTACCTGTTGCAGGTTAATTGTCTCATCCAAAATATTGTTTGTCAGATTGAGTGTAACCTTTTTTCCACCTGTTTCGCGAAGATGAAGAATTGCCGATTTCCCATCAGCGGCAGTAAAAGAGCTTACCAGCAACACATTATCGGGCCAGCCCGAAATAAACGAATCGCTCCAATTTTTATCTCCTTCACCACCTCCCGGCAATACACGACTTAAAAGAGAAATCCGGTTTCCCCATCCAAACTGTGTGGCAGTTATTTGCGAACTGTTTTTGGCACTCGATATTGAATAACTCCACGTAATTCCACCGTGTTGCTCGGCGTTAAAATTGGTTGTCCAGTAGTTATTCATTGGCCAACCAAAAATATGTGTTGTTTCGGGCAGTGCTCCCGCTATGTACCGGCCGGTATTAATACCGCCAAACTGCATCAACGGAATCTCTTTCGAACTCAACATAATTTGCGAACTGCCATTTTTTAAACGGGCGTAATTCTGAACGGTGTTCCAGTCGTTTGCCGAGCCGCGAATCTGGTCAACCCCTGCACGAATTTCGCCACCCTGCACATCAAAAGCCAGTTCTCCGTTTTCGAGTGCGAACGGAAATGCAATGTAAATTCCTTCGGGTTTGGTAACCATTTTTTTGTTTATTGAATAGACCAAATCAATCCGTTTCGAAGTATTAAACAACCTGATTTCGAAGGTGTAAGAACCCGGATAATTTGCTGCTTTTGTATCTCCTTTGAATTTTATTGTGTTCCAAACTTGTCCTTCTGAATAACCATCGAACCAAACCGAATCGAGCGGTTCGCGTGTATAATTTTCCAGTTTAAACGATACCATTTGTTCCCGGTTATCAAGCAATTCGTAGATAAATTCACCCAGTTTGTATTTTGCATTTTTATCAACCAATTCTTTTTGAAGCTCTTTGTCGAATATACTTGTAATGGCACCGCGTTTTTCATCAATTTTAATTTTATAAAACCGGTTTTCTATCGTGCTGTTTTCATACTCAACACTCCTGTCTTTTTCTTGAACAACTTTGTTTTTAATCACATATTTTTTAAAACCGAAAGCCGGAATATCATCCACCCAAATTGCCCAATATGCACCGTCGGAAAACTTTTCTACGGGTTGTGCTTTTGCTTCATTTCCGTTTTCGTCAACAATTTTAAAGTTTGAATTTTGAGGAATTGTTTGATTATCGATATACGTTGTAATCATTCCGCCGCGTTTCCAGTTCAATGTATTAAAAACCAGCAACGACGGCTCCTTTTCGCGTTTGTTAAAACTTTGCAACAGTCCCATTGTCTCTTCGCCAATCATTTTTGCCCGGCGTCCGGCTTCCCATGCGTACGACTCTTTTAATGCGCGCTGCTCCATTGTATTTTCCGAAAATGGCTCGTTAACGCTACCGTGATAACCAACGGTGTGCTCGGTATAAAAAAGGAGTGCATTGTTTGCCGCTTCAATCCGGTCTTCTGTTTTGTCGGGCATTTTTGAACCTTGCAGAGCTGCCATTGTTAATCCCGAGGCGTTGGCAATTAAATCGGCTTGGGCGGTGCGAACTGTTTCCACTTCGCGTGCTGATGCACCAAATCCGTCAGTCCACCAGTCGGGCCACGCACCTTTAATTACCGGAAAATCGTCGCCATATTTTGCTTCCATCTCCTCAAAAAAATCGGAGACAGTGGCGGTTTTTAATTTTGGCCACTCAAACTTTTTGTTCCACTGTTTTATCATCTCCGATGCCGATGTTGACGGCGGCGAATTATCGGTTAAAAAACCGGAATGTTGAATGGCAATTAAATTGTATTTGTACCCTTTTTTGTTGAGGTTAATTAAATACGAAAGCAGTTCGTTTTCGAAGGTGTTAAAATCGCCCGATTGGATTTTAAAAACTGTATTCCCATACATATAATGTTCGGCTCTGAAGGTAAGCAGTCGTTTTCCCGACGGCGATTCCCACCAGAACATGGTAGGCTTATCGAATGCAATTAATGCACGGTGACCGTGTGTTCCCATGTTTAAATACTTAATTCCAAGGTTGTTGAAATAGTCGTTTAAACACCAGCCAATTCCGTTAACATCATCTTGCATTGCTACTTTTACGGGGAGCTCGTTTTTTCTAAAATGTTTTATGGATTGTAGCGATGCAGCCAAAATTTGCTCGTCGGGTAGCCCGTCGAAATTAAAATACATCCCCGAAAGTTCGATTCTGCCCTCGGCAACCCGTCTCTTTAATCGGTCGATCTGCGCTTTAGGCCGGCAACGTAAATATTCGTCAACCGGCCAGGCAGCTTCGCAAGTCCACCGGAATTTTGAATTTTCGGGATAGTTGTCGGTATTGTCACAATAGTCGAGTGCATAGTCGATGTACCGTAAATGTTCGGCAAGAATCTCGGTTTGCGGGCGTGTGTAACCAATGTCGGTGTGGGTGTGTTGTACAAAATTTACCTGCCATTTTTTTACCGGATTAACAGTTATTTCCCCTTCGTCGATAAAATCTCCTATTTTCAGTTTATAGCTGATTTGTTTACTTTTTTCTACTTGGGGTAAATTTACTTCTACCTGATTGTATCCAAAATTTACTCGGGTCTCTTTAACTAACTTATTATCTAAGAACAGTTTTGCTTTTGCCGGTTCGCCAAAATGCAAAATTTCGGCAACTCCAAGTTGGTACTCTTTCCCATTCTCTTTTATAATTGCAGGGAAAGACTTTACCGATAATCCCGGATTTACATGAAATTTAAATGTCATGTACCACGAAGATTTATTCATTTCGGCTCCGGTAACTTTAAGTTTTACCGGTTTCCCTTTTTCAATATTTTTAGTGGGGATTTTCAGATAGATAAACCCGTAATTATCTCCATTTTGGTCGGTCATATCTTTCTGAAACGAGAGTGTTGAACCGTCGTCTGCTTCCTGTTTCCATTGATTTAAACCGTCGGCCCAAAACGAGAATTTTTGTGCACCGTTAATTTGCAAATCGAAACGGGCACGGCCCGGCGAAGAACCCAATCCGGCAAGCCACACAAACGTTACAAAATCGCTTTTTATTTTTTTAGGAACTACTGCGGTTTCCCACTCCATTGTCGATTTTCCGTTGGTGGCACGAATTAATAAACACGCTTTTACAGCGGGGATTGATGAGGTGTAACTAAAATCGTTCCCCGATATCGTTCCGGAATAACCGTTAATTACTGTTGTGTTTGCAAACCCGGGAGTTTGTGCAAAAACGCCAAATGTAAAAAAGATTAAAAGTGATGTTAAAATTGTAGTTTTCATATGATTATAATTGTTTATTTTCAAAGGTATCATATGGAACTCGCCCTTATCATTCCCCTGTGTGATAAATATCACCATGCTCGTTTCATATTTTGAAAATTAAAATCGAAACACAAGATAAGCAATCTGCTATTTTACAAACGCTTTGATAATCCACGCTTCGTTTTCGCCTTTATTAATAATTTTATACGAACCGGCAGCGGCCGGAACAACAAACGTTTCGGCATAATTAAATTGTTGTTTAGCCCCGTTCTTTGTCTCAACAATTATATGCTCTCCTTCAACCAAACTTAAAACATGGCACCGGTTTTCTGTGCTAACAACCATCTCATTTTTCAAATGAATCCGGTGTACATCGTACAAATGATTTTTGTGCGTTGGCAGGTGAAACAGTTCCCAATCCTTTCCCCGTTCAATTAAAGCAGGTTTCGAAATCAGTTTCTCTTTTACATAGTCTCCTTTTCGTCCAAAGCAGAGGTTGTCCATGCCACGTTGTATATTCATAGGACGTGGTTTGCCATCGAAATCCAATCGCAGCCAATCGTACATTTTAAAGGTGAAAATATAGGGTGTAGAACTAATTTCGAGTACCAGATTGTTTTTGCCCGACCCATGAATTGTGCCCGGAGGAATCAGGTACAAATCGTGCTTTTTTGCCGTATGTTTTTGTACGTATTCTGTAATATCAATTTCCTCCGAATCCTGATAACTTTTTATCAATGCTTTTTCGAATTTCCCAGGCTGAATATTTTCCTGAAATCCCAAATAAACGTCGGCATTATCTTTTGTGTCGAGAATGTAATAGGTCTCTTCCTGCGTAAAGTTTTCGTTGAAAAATTGTTTTGTGTAGTTTTTGGTTGGATGGCACTGAATGGAAAGATTCCCCCCGTCGAATGTATCGAGAAAGTCGAAACGAATTGGGAATTCAACTCCAAATTCATCAAAAGCTTTTCCTAAAACATTTTTGCCCTCTTGAAACATCAGCGAGTCGAACGACACTTCCAGTACTTTCCCCGAGCTTTCGAAAAGCAGTCCGTTTTCGGGAACAATCAATTCGAACGACCAGGCATAATTGGGTACGTTTTTATTTAGCCCGTCGATGTTTTTCAGGCACCAGTTGCCGCCCCACGCACCCGGCTCGAACCACGGCCGTACCCGAAAAACATTTTCGGAAATTCCTTTTAATCCTTGTCGTAAATCATTGCCATTTATCCAGGTAATTTTATCAGGTCGCTGCTCGTCGGCAACAATATCAATTTTTGGTAAAAGACTTTGTTTGTGTTTGTTTAGCACCACCCAATCGACAAAATAAAACCGTTTGTACATTGGTTTTGGTTCGCCGGGCTGCGCTGCTCCGAGATTGGTAACCGACTTTGCCCGCGCCCTGAATTGCAGCTCGTTTTTGGGCAGGTCGAAATAAATCAGTATCCCTTCGGAATCACTTAATGCTGCACCAATTCCATAAATAATGTTAATGTCTGCATTTCTGTTTAGTTGAAGTTTTTTTAGTCTTTCAGGTTGAAAAAAAACGTTCAGATTTAAAGTTGTGCGCGTACCAAAAACGGGGTCGTTGCCACCCAAAAACGGTGCAATTAGTTTTTCTATTTCATCTTCCGATTTTAATGCCTGAGCAATATTTATCCAGTTGGTTTTTATCCCCTTTTTCTCGAAAACAGCTTGCATGTTTGCTTTAATATTCTCAAAAAATACCCCTTGAAAACCATCGATAATTACTGTTTTATGCGATTGAATTTTATTTACAAGACTTTCGAACCCGGCAAATATTTTATCGCTCCCCACCGAATGATACGGGTACAACCTGTATTTATTTGCGTGTTCGTTCTGTGTGCTTTGGGGCATTAAAAACTGGGTGGTATTTCTGTAATTGTCTGTCATTAATTATTTGTTTGAAATAATGCCTGAATCTTCATCGACTAAATAAAATTCACTTAAAGTAGAGATGCTTTTTGCAGGCACATCAACCAAAATACTTTTACTGTTTTTTTTGTAACTTTTTATCGGATTCAATTTAAAATCTTTTTGGTTCATGAAATCTTTCGTCAACTGATATAAATAGAGTTTATCATTTTTGTGTTTTAGTTTTAACTCTACCTTTAAATTTTTCTTACTTTTATTAAGCATATAAACTGTCATTTTTCCTGCCGGACTAACAATCGACCGGCATAAAATACTATCATTCCCGGAAACAATTGTTTCTGCAACTTTAGAATATTTAGCATTAAAACGTGTAATAATGCCAAAGCTGTAATAGGCTGACGTTTCGGGAGTAATATTCTTTAAGTACTCTTTTTTCTCTCTGTTCCAGGTACGAATGAGTTGGAATTGACCGTCGAGATCGCCGCGATTGGTAAAACTCCAGCGGTTAAAAGCATGCACTCCGGCATCTAATCCAACCAATATTGTTTCGAGGTTCGAAAGGGCAGTTTCAAACAATTTAGGCCCGGGGTTGTCGTCTTTCCATCCATAATTCATATCGCCCAATTCGGAAAGAAACAGTGGTTTATTTTTAGATTTAGCCCAGGTTGCCCAGTCGTTTAATATTTTTTGCTTTATACCATTTGTTCCATGATACGAATGAATATCGTAAGCACCGATGTATTCATCGAAATCAATCTTGCTTTTGTCAAAAACCGGCATGTCTGTCCAGTCGGGGCCCGAAATAGGAATTTTAATTTCTTTGCTGTCCAGTGCTTTTCTAACCGCTTTTAATGCAGGTGTTAACGGGGCATTATTTTCTCCGGTACTCCACCAACTGCCCCAACTTCCTCCGGGAGGTTCGTTGGTAATACAGACCCATTTTATGCACGAATAATGTTTTTCTTTTGTGAGATAAGCAACTAATGTGGCGATGCCGTTTGCGAAATCATCAACCGATTTTGGCGCACTGAGCAGCGGCTGAACATTGGGAAATGAGTTCCATTTTACATTGCTCCACATTTGCTGAAGAAACACATCGGCATCGTTTTTTTCGCACCAATCGAGAATGTTATAAAGTGCTTGCATCTCCTCATTATTCCAATCAAACGTGTTCCGCTGCGGTTCATACATTCTTGCACTTAACTCAACCCGAATCCAGTTTAATCCCAGCCAGTTTGCGTGCTTATAAATTTGTGTCCATGCGTCTTTTTCAGAAACCGGAGGATTTCCTCCCCACGCACTGCCACGCGAATTGGAATATCTTAGTGCATATTTATATTCCTTACTCTCATCAATTTTCTCTTTGCTTATTGCATGCCACGATGCGCCAATTCCGCCAGCCATTTGGTATTCAACTTTTTCTCTGTTGATGGAAATTGTTAAATCGCTTTTGTTTTGTTTACTGCATGCTGTTGCAGTAGCAATTATTGTTATTAGAAATAGTAGTCGTTTCATTATTCCAATGGTTTAATTAGTATATAATATAGTTTAATAATTAATAATCAGTTTCTTATGACTCTCCCTCTTCTCCCTCTCTATCCGTCAACTGACGGAAGGGACGATAATTTAGTAGTCTGATTTATCAGACTGCTAAATTATCAGGGTGAGTAATAAATATGTTGTTTCTCAATATACATCTCCTTTTGTAGCCGCTCCGCTAAAGTCAGACCCACGGCGATCCAAGTTTCATTTGTTACAAATTTTTATTATCGTTGTAGTCTTCGAACATTATAATTGCTTTATAAAGCACACCCGCCGAGCCGCGGAAAGTTCCCGAGCCGCGTGGTTCGTTGTTTACCGAGTACCACTCGAAAAAACCGTCGTTATCTTTAACCCGTTTTACCATGGGTTGCATTTGTTGGTACGCCTCTTTAACAAAACCATTTTTAATGAGTTCCTGAATCATCCGTCCGCCAAACCAGGTCCAGTCGCCACCATTTTGGTAGCTGTATTCGGGGTTCATAATTTTATTGGCAAAAAATCCTTTCGGATAGGGTGGGTAGAGTGTGAGTCCGATTGAACCCGCACCCGACGCTTTTACGTTGGCAATCATTTTATCGAGCGAAATTTTAATCTCCTCTTTCGAAAGCAGCCCGGCCTCAATAGCAATAGCAGTGCCTCCGTGGAAAAAAATCTCATCTTCGTTAAAATCTTTTGGGAAAGGTGAACCGTTAAGATAAATATGTGGATGGTACTTCTGGTTTTTCTCGTCCCAAAGATATTTGCGCGTGTTTTCTGCAATTCGGTTTTTTATGGGCAACCACCGCTCTTTTGTCGCGGGCAGCATTTCATTTAAATTACTTAGTGCAATTATAAACATCGCGTTGTCGTAAATATCTATTGCTTTGTGTGTGTTGTTATCCAAATCCACTCCCCAACCGTGTTCAGGCTGAACATCGCCCCAATCAGCAGTTGTAGCACCAATTATTAATCCGTATTTTTCGTTGTAACGCTCGTTCATCAGAAAATCCATTGCCCACACCATTCGTTCGGCAACTGTTTTGTCGCCAATTATTTCATCTAAAATAGTTTTATCTCCGGTAACCTGAATGTATTTATAAATGGCCTGAATAAGGGAACTTTCCTGGTCGGTTTCAACGGTGTTTTTATGAGCAGCATAACGTGGCTCCAACTTCGAATAGGAGAAATCGGGAGTATTCTTACCAACTTTTTCGATGGGGGAAAACCCGTCAATAATATTTCCGTCGTCGCCCTGCATCCTAAAAAATACCAGCAGGTTCTCCTTTAAAACCGAGTCGGGGTAAACCTCTGCCGAAAGCTCGATAAACGTGTTGTAGTCGCGAATCCACACTTCGCCGTAACCGTCGCCGGCATTAAAACCGGTTTTAACCACTTCGAGAGCCTTTTTCTTTGTAAAGGCAAAATATTCGTTCGATTGCGCTTTTAATTCATTTAACTTGTTATTTTTAGATTTTGTTGAACACCCCATAAATAAAAAAAGGATACTTGTAAAAATTAGAACTTTCATAATGTATTGTTTTGTCTTTTAATGAATTATCTGAATTTCAATTCTGTCCGAAAATCTTTTGTCGAGTTTTATATTTCTTTGATAATTGCCCCACCCAATATTAAAATAGTCAATCTGATTGCTTATAAATAGCGAAATAACTTTTCCGTTTTTTGTAAGCCGGCAACTTTCATTACCACTGCCAATAACTGTAGCAAGAGTATTGTTTCCGTTAAAAAGTTTATAGGTCAGGATATTTTCTTTTGTAGCTTTCGAAATGTATGTGAGTTCTTCTTTTATGTTTTCTTTTTGGGTACCGTTATAGTAAAAACTTTTTGTGTCAAAAGCCCACTCTTTTATCGGCTTTTTACGGTATTCGTTAGCAATATTGGCATACAAAGGTACTTTCCCTGCCGGTGTTGAAAGATAATTCTCGGGATAGCAACTCCAATATGCATTCCGCTTCCACGATACCGAATCAACAATATCATCGAAATTAAATTTTACTCCTACTTCGCGAATTCGTTTTGAAGGAACTCCGTCGATGGTGTATTGAACATCAATTTTACCCGAGAAATTAATTGTGATATCGAACTCGACAGATGGAAGTTTTGCAGTGTTTCCTTTTAAATGTATAACAATTTTACCGCCTCTATTTTCGAATTTAAAGTTTTTTTTATGCCACCCGGTACCGTAATCATCGATAAATTTGCGCATAAAATCAATCTCTTTTCCTTCCATTCTTAAATTCAGAAACGGCCCTGAGAGTTTATAATTTTCATCAGGTTTTTGCACTTCTTCAATTAATCCGGTGGTTTTATCAAATGCAATTTTTATGTTGTTTTTACAACGTATAATAAGTTTATCGCGGGTTTCCAAAACCTCTGTTTTGCCCTCTGTGTAATTTTGAAAAGCTGTTTTATTATTATTTTTTAAATGCAGGTTGTATCTGTCAATCAGTCTGTTTTGGCTGTCGAATGCTTCGAGAACAATAACTTCGTCTGTATTAAAAGTTTTTATCGGTAATAACAAAACTCCTTTTGAATGGGGTTTTATATTTACCGGATTTAAAGTGTACGATTTATTCCGGTAGTTATATTTTATTGTTAGTTCATTAAAATTGGTGCAATTGAAACGATTATAAACCGGCACGGTTAGATTTTTGCCGTTGTTGTAATTTTTATATTCGGTTTGGAGAACCTTAAAAGGTGAATACGCTTTTTTGACATTCCAGAATTCCGGTTTTTTCCGTCGCCATACATCCACCATTCCCCATTCTCCCGAACCAACTGTCGGTCCCTGAAATTTCTGTAAAGCAGGTTCCGAATCGAATCCCCACCACTCCTTAAATCCCGGCAGTGTGTTGGGCAACATAAATATTTCGTCAATCATTGCCCAGTTGGCTCCTCCCAGTCCTCCGTCAGCATCGTAGATGTTTTTCCATATCGTATCGAGACTTTGTCCCCAGAAATCTCTTACATTGGGGTCTTCTTTTATTGTTCTGAAATTGTAACAGGGGCTGTGCATCCATTCGTCGCAAAGCACCGGCATCTCTTTATTGCTACTAAAATTTTCGACTTTGTTTCCGAATTCATTTTTAGTACCGTTTAACGGTGGGTAGTGTAAACTAAGAATATCGTAAAGTTTTATGCTGTCGGGAGCAAAACCGGGGTAGCTAAAAATAACAGGGCGGGTTGTATCAATATTTTTTACCCGGTTATACGATTTATAAAAATTATTTCCCGATTTGTTTTCATTTCCAATCGACCAGATAATTACAGAAGGATGATTGCGATGGCTAAAAATTATTTCGTTTAGTTGCGATAAATATCTGCCGGTAAAAAGTGTATCGTTTTGCGTTGCCCCGGGAAAATACGGTTTGCGCCGCCAAGTATCGACAAAACAAACAGCGGTTTCGTCTTCAACATAAATACCATATTTATCACACAAATTCAGAAAATTTTCGGTGGGCGGATAGTGCGAAGTGCGGATAAAATTTATATTCGCTTCTTTGGCAAGCATAACATCCAGCAGTTCGTATTCGGGAGTTGATACTCTTCCCAACAACGGGTGAATATCGTGATGACAAGTTCCCCTCAGTTTACTTTCGGTTCCGTTTATAAAAAATTTATTCCCCAAAATTTTTATTTCCCTGAATCCGAAGGGATAAATTTTACTGTAAATTTCTTTATTGTTTTCGTAAAAAGAAACTTTCAGCTTGTATAAATTCGGATGTTCAGCATCCCATTTATAAGGCGAACGGACAATATTTTTTATGTGAAATGAATTATTGCCAGTGAATAAAATTTTCGGATTTTTAAGCTGAATTTTTTTATTATTCTTATCGGTTAGCTCAAGTTTAATTTGGGAATTCAATGAAGGATTACTTGTAAGTTCGCCTGAAACCGAAAGAGTTGCATTGTTATAATTGCTATCGAAATTAGTAACAATTTTTATATTATCGGGGAATACTTTGGGCAGTGCCATTAGTTTTACATTGCGTAAAATTCCGCCAATTAGGTGTAGTGTATATCCGCTTCCGTACGAGATGTCATCAACCCTGTCGGTTACTTCAACTGCAAGAACCGCTGTTTTTCCGGGTGTAACATAATCCGTAATATCGCACTTCCACGTTGTAAAACCACCGGAATGATTGCGGATATAATTGCCGTTTATCCAAATCCGTGCGTAACTGTAAACCCCGTCGAATTGTACAATTATTTTTTTATTTTTAAAATCGGCCGGAATATCGATGCGTTTTAAATAGGCAAAAGGGTTGTCGTGTTTTATGGCAAATCCCTGCATCTGGCATTCTCCGGGCACTTCAATGTCTTTCCATTTTTCCGAAAACGTATCGAGTGCCCAAAAACTATCTTCCGGGTCCATCGTAAACTTCCACGTGCCGTTCAAATTTACAACAGGATGTAAAACATCTTTTATAAAATACCCGGAATGCTTTTTATTGCTGCAACCTAAAACGAATAGGGATAAAAATATAATAACGGCCTTTTTCATTTGTTAGAAATTTATTCATTGCTCATCGATGGCGGTGGAATTCCTACACCCCATTTTTTATTCGGAATTGAGTCCATATTAAACGTTAACGTTCCGCCTTCCATTAACTCTGCCCGGTTCATCCAGCAGTTCTCAATCTTCTTTCCATTAAACTGAACTTGTTGAATGTATCGGTTTTTAAAAGAGTTATTTTTTGTTTCGATTACCAGTTTCTTGTCAGGATTATTTTCGAGTTGAATGGTAACTTTTTCAAACTGCGGGCTGCCAAACAGAAAGGTTGGATTTGCCGAAGCGTGCCCCTGCACATCGAACAAACCGAGTGCATTCATAACATACCATGCACCAAGTTGTCCCTGGTCTTCATCTTGTCCAAAACCATATCCGTGCAGTGGTTCGGTTCCGTAAAATTCGTCGCAAATAATACGCGACCAGTTTTGTGTCAACCAGGGTTTGCCCGAATAATTAAACAACCACGACTGGTGCAAGCAGGGCTGATTTCCCTGATTGTAAAGTTTTTGTAATCCCGAAAAACTGTCAATCTCTTTTCCGCCGCCAAAAACAGTTTTGCGGCTTTCGGTAAATGTTTTTTCGAGGCGCTCGTTAAATCTTTTTAAACCCAGTTTTTTAATTAAGCCGGCCGGGTCGTGCGGAACATACCAGGAGTACTGAAATGCATTTCCCTCCTGAAAACCTACCCAGGGTTTCATCGGGTCGAACTCTGCAATGAATTTTCCATCGGGTAATTTCGGGCGGATAAATTTTGTCTCCGGGTCGAATATATTTTTCCAATAATCAGCCTGTTTTCTTAATTTTTTGTAGTCGTTTTTTTTGCCTAAACTTTTTGCCATTTCCGCAACTGCATACGAGCTAAAAGCATATTCGAGCGTGTGCGATGCCCCGAAATTATAAACCCATCCGTTCGAAATGGTTGTGTCTTTATAGGGTACGTAGCCCAAATTTACAAACCAGTGCAGGTCGTATTTGCCATTTCCAAGATTGCGGCCGTGGTACTCTATTTCATTTTTTAATGCAGCTTTGTATCCGGTTTGCCAATCGAAATTACGGATGCCACAATTGTATGCCGATGCAAGTAACAGTCCCTGGAAATTGGTTTGTACGCCGTTTGTGTAAGCTCCGGCAGCCTCGCCGTCGTGCAGCCACCCAGTCTCTTTATAAAAATCGATGTTCGACTGAATATACTCTGCAAAATAGTCGGGGTAAACCATCGCCCACAGTTGCGACAAGTTCCAAAATCCGCCCCAAATTCCGTCGGTATTGTAATGGTGGTATTTGGGAACTCCGTTTTTATCGAGCGGAATTTGGCCGACACCTTTGCCATTTAGTTTATATGCACCGTTTACATCGCTGGCAATTCCGCGGCCAAGCAGTGCGTGATACAAACCGGTATAGAATTTTTTCAAGTCCTGTTTGCGGCCTCCTTCTGCCCGGATGCGCCCCAGCATATTGTTCCACTTTTTTGTGGCGGCGGCGTGTACTTCGTCAAAAGTTATCGCTTTGGCTTCGGTATCTAAATTTAACCGGGCATTTTTTATGCTGGTGTACGACAGCCCAACTTGCATCTCCACAACCTCGTTTTCGGTCGTTTTAAACTCAAGAAAAATACCGTTGTTTACCCCTTTTGTTGAATGAGTATTTTTGTGAATAATAGAATCGGTAAATGTGCCAACTGCGGTAGGTGTTTTGTTTAACCGCGCCACAAAATACATTTTTACCCGGTTTCCGGGGTCGCAAAAAGTTACATACGACGGGTAAGTTTCAACAGAACCTTCCACTTCGTTTTTGTTTACCACTTCGGCAAAAGCTTCGGTAACGGTGCTGCTTTCGCCCTGTTTATGACCGATGTCGAAAATAATTCGTGCCTTTTCTGCTTTCGGAAAAGTGTAGCGATGAAATCCCACCCGCTCGGTGGCAGTAATTTCCGCTTTAATAGTATAGTCCTTCAGCAAAACCGAATAGTAACCCGGCTCCGAATGTTCATCTTTTTTATCGAAACGCGAACGGTAGCCGCTATCGGGATTCTCGCGTGTGCCGGGAACAGTTTGCAATTTTCCAACCGTTGGCATTACCACCACCCCTCCAATTTGAAACTCGTGAAAATGGCCAAATCCTTCAATCGATGTTTGCCGTCCGTCGTAACCCACCGGGGCCCAACTTCCCATACTTCCTGCGGCATTTGTGTGTGGTGCCAGTTTTGCCATTCCAAAAGGCAACGCTGCCGGAGTATAAAAAAACCAACGACCATGCACCGAGCCAATTTGCGGATCGACATATTGAACGGCGTTAAAAAC
>WGCT01000236.1 GCA_015493625.1 Draconibacterium sp.
CTGTTCAGGTTATAACTGTCGGGAATCTTCTCAAAATCATATCTTCAAAATGACAGATAAAACATTCCGTTTTTGTCTATAATCAAATATTATGAAAAGAATATCACTTGTTTTTGTCGCTTTTATATTTATTCTATCAACGGTTTTTAACTCGAGTGCTGCCGTTTCCACAAAAAATACCGGTGGTTGGAAAGCCGGAGTTTCACGAATAAGAATAACTCCAAAAGAGTCGATGTGGTTGGCAGGGTATGCAAATCGAACAGCTCCCTCGGAAGGGAAATTGCACGATATTTGGGCGAAAGCAGTTGCTTTTGAAGATTCAACCGGAAACCGGGCGGTTATTATTTCAACCGATTTATTGGGAATGACCAGAACTTTGGCAGAGAAAATAAAGTCGCGTATAAAAGAACGTCATCATTTGTCGGCAGGCCAGATTCTGATTAATAGTTCGCATACCCACACCGGGCCGGTATTGGATAATGCTCTTTTCGATATTTATCCGTTGGATGAGAACGAGAAGAAAAAGATTGCCGATTATACGGTTTGGCTCGAAGAGAGAATTGTTTCGGTTGTCGATAAAGCATTTCGTTCGTTAAAGCCGGTAAAAATTTATTCGGGAAACGGCGTTACACGTTTTCAGGTAAACCGTCGAAACAACAAGGTCTCGGCCCTGCTAAGCCAATCGGAATTAAAAGGGCCGAACGATTACGCGGTACCGGTTATAAAAATTGAGTCGAAATCGGGGAAAGTTGTAGCTGTTTTGTTTGGTTATGCTTGTCATCCTACCACACTCGATATTAATTACTGGTCGGGCGATTATCCGGGTTTTGCACAACTCGAGATAGAGAAACATTATAAAGGTGCTACAGCTCTGTTTCTTCAGGGAACGGGTGCCGACCAGAATCCGTTGCCACGGCATTCAATTGCGCTTGCACAGCAATATGGGAAAGAGCTTTCGGCGGCTGTCGATAGGGTTTTAAATGAAGAGATGCGTGAATTATCTCCTGTTTTAACAACCGCTTATTCCGAAGTAGATTTACCTTTTTCTGATTTTCCATCGGAAAAGAAGCTTCGGGAATATGCTGAATCGGAAGTCGATTTTATCAGGCGGTGGGCCGAAAGAATGCTTGCTAAACTCGAATCAAATCAATCTTTTATTACCTCTTATCCGTACCCGTTGCAGGTGTGGAAAATAGGGGAGCAGGCAATAATTGCAATGGGTGGCGAAGTTGTAACCAACTATTCATTAAAACTAAAAAAGAGTTACGGTTACAACACTTTTGTATTTAGTTATTCGAACGATGTAATGGCTTATATTCCTTCGAAAGAGGTACTGAAAGAGGGCGGATACGAAGGCGAAATATCGCAAATGGTTTATGGCTTGCCGGCACCGTGGAAGCCCGATATTGAGGATATTATTCTTACTGAAATAGAAAAATTAGCAACAAAAGCCGGAGTTGAAAAAGTTGAAAATTCCGGTTCCGACGGGAAACTTATAGCCGAAAGGTATTTCTCGGGATTCGAAAAAGCACACGACACGTACAACGCCATCTCAACCGCAAGCGATGGAAATATCTATTATGTGCTCTCGTCGCAGGCTTACGACAAAGGCGGGCAGATGTATGTGTATTCGCCCGATTCGGACAGAACAGCATTTGTTGCCGACCTAACCACAGTTTGCGGCGAGAAAGATGCCAAGGCAATTTCGCAGGGGAAAAGTCATGTAAACTTTTATGAACGCGATGGGAAACTTTATTTTGCCACCCACGTTGGTTTTTACGAAATGATAAACGGTAGCGAATGTTTGCCGGTAAATGCTCCCGAAGGATATAAACTGTATCCGGGAGGGCATATTTTGTCGTACGATTTAGCCACAAAACAGTTCGACGATTTAGCCATTGCCCCCCATGGAGAAGGGATAATTACATTTACAATGGATAAAGAGCGCGGGCATATTTATGGGATTACGTGGCCTACCGGCTATTTTATTCATTACAATATGAATAGTGGTAAATTGGAAAACCTTGGTGCCGTTTCGCAAAAAGGTGAGGCAGGAACGCCGGGAGACGATTACCGTGTTTTATGCCGTTCGATGTTTGTTGACAATAAAACCGGAAATGTTTACTACTCGACTTCCGAAGGGAATATTTTCAGGTACAATCCGCAGATGAAAACACCGGAGATGATGAAAGACGTTAATTTACGTTTAGACTATTTTGGAAAGTACTCGCCCGACAATCCCGGAAATATGGGATACAACTGGCGGAGGATAATCTGGTACGAGCGCGAAGGTGTGGCGTACGGTGTTCACGGAAATTCGGGTTATTTGTTTCGGTTCGACCCGCGAAATTCTAAAATTGAAATTGTAGATAGAATTACTTCGGAACCATCGAAAAAAAGCGGAATGTTCGACCAGTTTAGTTACGGGTACCTCGGGTTCGAACTCGGCCCCGATAACCAGACTTTGTACTACCTCACCGGAGGCCCGATTTATATCGATGGCAAACGGGTAAAGGGCGTTGATGAGATTGCGATGGGCGCAGCAAAAGGGCTCGAAAACTTACACCTCGTTACCTATAATATTCCAAAAAAAGAATACATCGACCACGGCCCGGTTTTTTATAAAGACGGAACTCGCCCGACATATGTAAACTCGATTGCAATTGATAAAGAAGGAAATGTTTATACACTTGCCCGCTATAACCACAATGGTGAGGAGATTGAAGATTTGGTTAAAATCGGAAATCCTTTTACAAAAAATTAGTAGCTGTTATCCGGGGGCAATCTTATAAACTTGTGGGGAATGAATAATTTTGTTCATTTGCTTTTAATTTAACCTGCATTGTTTATCTGTTTAGTTCGATGTAGCTGCAAGAGAGTTTGGGATTTTAAGTAAAGTGCAAAAGACAGGAAAGTCAACTAAATATTTAGCAACACATTCACCAAATTTTTATTTTGTTTTTTCCTCTGTTCAAATAAGAAAAAGGTCCGGCATTGTTTACAATTGGTCGTTTTCTGTTGTTGTAGTCGTGGTCGATGGTTAAAGAAGTTCCATCGCGATTTTCGAAAGCAGCTTTAGGGATTACTGCTCTCCCCAGAGTTTTAGTAGTTATTAATTTTGTTTTATGATTAAAAAAAGCACTGTCGGGCGTAAAACTGAGAAACAAATTTTTGCTATTCACAATAAGCTTAAGTTGTGGATTATAGTTGGTTGAGTTTAGTAAAATGCTATCGTGTGCCAATGGTTCTGCTCCGTTATAATAAACATTTCCAACAAATTGTACGTTATACGTTGTTTTTGTATAACCGGTTAGACCATAATTCTCGCTGTTTTTTTTATTTGCATTTTTCCCTTTACCCACAAAAATATTGTTTATAAACCTGTCGTCGCCACCTTTAATAACGGTGAGTCCGGCAATATTTGTTGAGTGGGGTAAAAAGTAGGGGGTAAAACGATTTGGGTCGGGCCACTGATAAACAGTTCCGGCAATTAGGTTTTGTAAATATGCACCACCTTCCGACTGTGTTCGGATGGCTGCAGGCGATAAAAAGATATTATTATCGATGATAAATGGGCCATGATTGACCTCCAGAAAAAGATCTTCCCAGTCGTTATTGTAAAACAGATTTCCGGAAACACGTGTACCCTGCGTCATCCAATCGAGCCAAATTCCTCGCCCGCAATTGTGAATGCGGTTTCCGCGAATAACAGCGTCGATTGCAGCATGAAACTTTATTCCCCCAATTTCGGCTCCGTGGAACTGCCGTTTTGTATGAATATCGTGAATATGATTGTTTTCGATTGTACTAAAAGCTGCACCCATACTTCCACAAATTGCGGTCTGCTCGCAAGCAAAAATTTCGTTGTTACGAACAATGTGCGAACCAACATGTTCTTTGTTCCAGTTGTGTCGTAACACTTTGAAAGTAACTTCGATATAATGAATGTTTCCATCGTTGTTAATACTCTCTTTGTCTTGCGACCAAACATTTTGGCCACTCTCCCGCTCTTTCCCAAGTGTAATTCCCGAACATTTCGAGTTGCTTATTACGTTGTTTTCAATTATCCATCCTTTGCACCAGTGGGGTGCAATCATTCCAACCTGTTCGGCTGTGGGTGCTCCCCACTGCGTTGCTGCCTCACTAATATAAAAACCGCTGATTGTAATGTAATTTATAAAAAGCTGTTCGGGGTAAATGCAAGATTTACGGGTGCTTATTTCAACCAGTTCTTTGTTTGGGTTGAATTCGTGAAAGTTTGCCCAAATGGTTGTGCTGTTGCTATTGTTTTTGCAGTACCACGTGTAGGTCGATCCTTTGGGGTCATTAGTTTTTGGGTTAGCAACCGGATGATAAACTTTCTCAAGGGTCTCTTTTTCAAAAAGCGATTTGCCATTTAAAAAAACCTCTCCGGTATGGTGAATTCTTCCTAAACCGTAAAACCAGTCGCCATAAATCGAATCGCGATATGGATTGTAATTACCAAAAAACGAATCGGGAATAGTAACTTTCCAAACGCCGTTTTTTACTTTTTCCCAACCCGAAATAATCTCCGAACCTTTAATTTCAACTTTTTCGCCGGGTGTTGCGCGGTAAACAATTCGGTTTGTATTGCTTTCTCCACCCCTTATTGGATTGACTAATTCGCGGTAAACGCCTGCGTGAACTGTTATTGTATCGCCCGGAAAAGCAAATTCAACGGCCCGGTTAATGGTTTTGAATGGTTTTACTGCCGAGCCAATGTTTGTATCGTTTCCGGTTACTGCAACGTGGTATTCTTTTGCGGAAAGAATTAGTGAAACTGAAAAAAGGAGAACAGATAAATATATTTTTTTCATAAAAGGTAATTTAGCTCTTAAAGTTATAAAAAATTATTCGGGTTAAATTGATTCTGTTTTATTGCGAAATCTGAAATACATAAAAAGATGCAGAAGACCAATGTCGCGAACAAATATACTTAAACCCAAAAAGCTATTTGGTTTGAGTATATATAACCGATTTTAATATCTTTACACTATTCTGTTA
>WGCT01000237.1 GCA_015493625.1 Draconibacterium sp.
CTTATCTACTGTTGTTTTTATTTCCATTTTTTTACAGAGTAGTTTTGCTCAGGAAAAAGAGATTCCGCAACTTCAAAATCCGTTTACGGTTAAATTAGATTTTTGATAACTTCGAAATAAAAAATTGTAGTTTGCGAGGAATTCATTAGTTTTGCAGAAATTCTTCTAATAAATTTCAAAATTATTTCCTGAAATTTAATTAGTTACCAATAATTATTTACATGGATTACAATTCAAATAGAAAAAAATTACAGCTGCCCGAATACGGCAGAAACATACAAAATATGGTTGAGTACCTTATGACCATTGAAGACAGGGAGAAACGAAATAAACACGCTCAAACCATTATCGATGTAATGGGAAATCTATATCCATATTTGCGCGATGTAGCCGAGTTTAAACATAAATTGTGGGATCATTTGGCAATTATGACCGATTTTCAACTCGATATTGATTATCCGTACGACCTGCCATCGCCTACAATTCTAACTGCTAAACCAAGCAAAGTTCCTTACAATCAGCACCATATTAAATATAAACAATATGGCCGTACCATGGAGTTGATGATTGAAAAAGCCAGTGAAATGGAGGGAGAGGAGCGCGAGGCAATGATTGAATTGCTGGCCAACCACATGAAAAAATCGTATCTGGCATGGAATAAAGATGTGGTGGAAGATGAAAAAATTCTCGACGATCTTGTCAAGCTTTCTGATGGAAAATTAAATCCACCAAAAGATTTAAAGTTAACCGAAACAAAACTTCTAATTTCGAAACCTAAAAAGAGCAAAAATAAAAGTAAGTCGAATAAAAGGCATTAATTCTTAACCTTTTCAAATGTCAACTTTTACAATTGAAGGTGGCTCGAAATTAACGGGCGAAATAGTTCCTCAAGGAGCAAAAAACGAAGCTCTTCAAATTATTTGTGCTACACTTTTAACCGACAGTGATGTTCGTGTTGAGAACATACCCGAAATTCGCGATGTCTTAAAACTAATCGATATTTTAAAGAGTTTGGGCATTGATGTAGAGCGCATTAAAAAAGGTACATTTCGTTTTAATTCCAAAAATATTGATGTCGGTTATCTGAAATCGGTGGAATATGCCCGGCAGGCTTCGAGTTTGCGTGGTTCTATAATGATTGTGGGGCCACTGTTAGCTCGTTTCGGTCAAGCATTTATACCGCAACCCGGAGGCGACAAAATAGGGCGTCGAAGAGTTGATACGCATTTTATAGGTTTGCAAAAACTGGGAGCCGCTTTTCGTTTCGATGCCGAAAATCATTGGTATTCTGTTTCGGCAAAAAAACTTATTGGAAAATATATGTTACTCGATGAGGCATCGGTAACCGGAACGGCAAATATTGTTATGGCGGCAGTACTTGCCGAAGGAACAACAACAATTTATAATGCAGCTTGCGAACCCTATTTGCAACAGCTGTGTAAAATGTTGGTCTCAATGGGAGCAAAAATTAGTGGAATTGGTTCCAATCTTCTTACCATCGACGGAGTAACCTCGCTTAACGGTTGTGACCATCGTATTCTGCCCGACATGATTGAGGTAGGAAGCTTTATCGGCCTTGCTGCAATGACCGCTTCGGAAATTACAATTAAAGATGTTGGTATAAAGCATTTGGGAATTATCCCGGCATCATTTCGCCAAATGGGAATAAAGGTAGAGCAAAATGGCGACGATTTAGTTGTTAAAGATACGGCCCATTACGAAATAGAATCGTATATAGATGGTTCTATAATGACCATTTCAGACGCACCGTGGCCGGGGCTCACGCCCGATTTGCTGAGCGTTTTTTTGGTGGTGGCAACACAGGCAAAAGGAAGTGTTTTAATTCATCAAAAGATGTTCGAAAGCCGTCTGTTCTTTGTCGATAAATTAATTGATATGGGAGCACAAATTATTTTATGCGATCCGCACCGGGCTACAGTTATAGGACTGAATCGCGAAAATAGTTTGCGTGGCACAAAAATGACATCACCCGATATTCGGGCTGGAATAGCCCTGTTAATTGCGGCTATGTCGGCAAAAGGGAAAAGTACTATTGAAAATATTGAGCAGATTGACCGAGGCTATGAAGATATTGAGGGACGACTTAATAAAATGGGCGCGAAAATATCGAGGAAATAATTTCCCAATGAATCAAAAAAAAAATTTAATCATAAACTTTTGAGCTTTAAAATGGTTGCATATATGTCGATTTTTATATTTTTGGCTCGAAAAATTAAATAAATAAGAAAATGAAGAAAGTATTT
>WGCT01000238.1 GCA_015493625.1 Draconibacterium sp.
AGGTTGCGTCGGGGATAAAAAAAACTGACATTTTTTTCATTTAAACTGACAAAAGCTGCAATGGCACAACAATTGTAATGCGGTTCGAACAAATTCAAATATTAATATATATTTGCCGAAACAGGAAAAGCATTTATAACTATTTAGAATGTGTACCACAAAAAAGTTTTTTAATTAATATGAAAGAAATTTCGAACATAAACGGGTTAAAAAAGGAGTTAAAAACGAACAAAAATGTATGGTTACTTCTATACAAAAAAGGTTCGGAACAGAGCGATTGTGCATTTAGCAGTTTTGAAGAGTCGGAAGCCGATGTTGATAAGCAAGTTCTGTTAAATGCCGATGTTACAACAGTGCGAGACATTCATCCTGAATTTAAAGTTACAACAGTACCCACGCTGCTGAGTTTCGAGAATGGCGAGCTGAAAAACATTGTAAAAGGGTGTCACAGTCGCGAGCAATTAAAAGCTATTTTCGAGAAAGCAAGTTTTATTGCAACCAATTCGGAAGACGGAAAACCACAAAAAAGCGTAACAGTTTACACCACTCCAACCTGTACTTGGTGTACAACAGTAAAGAGACATTTGCAGGAACACGGAGTTCAGTTTCGCGAAGTTGATGTTTCGACCAACCAAAAAGCGGCCGAAGAAATGGTACGAAGAAGCGGGCAACAAGGCGTTCCACAAACCGATATTAACGGACAAATTATTGTTGGTTTCGACAAAGTAAGAATAAATAGTTTGCTAGGAATTAGTTAATTCTTCCGGGCAATAAAACATATAGTATGAAAAAATTAATACTTATTCTGGCAGCTGTTTTTGCATTGCAAGCCGGCAATTCAATTCAAGCTAAAAACAGTACCAACAAGGTAAAATCGGCGGCAACCTCAGTTTCGAGAAACGGAGAAGAGAAAGGGGAGACTGTAAAACTTACGAAAGAGAAATTTATTAAAGAAATTTGGGATTACGAAGCATCGCCAAAAGAGTGGAAGTATAAAGGGAAAAAACCGGCACTTATCGATTTTTATGCCGAATGGTGTGGACCGTGCAAAATAGCTTCGCCAATTTTAGAAGAATTATCGGTTGAATATTCGGGAAAAATTACAATTTATAAAGTTGACACACAGGTTGAACGCGAACTATCGAGTGTATTTGGCATTAGCGGAATTCCTGCTTTTTTATACATTCCTATGACCGGAAAACCATCGATGACTTCGGGAATTGCCCGTTCGAAAGAGGATACAAAAAAGATGTTTAAAGAACGAATAGATAAATTACTATTAGATAAATAAATTATTAATCTTAAAAGAATAGAAAAATGAAAGAGTTACAGCCTATTAACCAAAATGTATTGTTAGAGTTATCAGAAGATAACGCAGAACAAACTACTGCTTCAGGAATTATTATCCCCGATTCGGCACAAGAGAAGCAGGAAGTTGCAAAAGTAATTGCAATCAGCAACATCGAGAATGCCGAGATTGCACCCGGCGACGAAGTTCTTTACAAGCAATTTGCAGGAACAGAAATCGATTTCGACGGTAAAAAATTCTTGTTATTGCCTTATGCCGAAATTCTGTCGAAAGTTGTTGTTACAGAATCAATCTAAACATTTGGTTATAGTATAAGAAGGCCGGGAACATCTTGTTTCCGGCCTTTTTATTAGAGAAGTTATTTTCTTCGGAACGAAAATTATGGCAGTCGGCGGATTTCCGTTTCGTTTAAAAACTCAATGGTTTTATTTATCCCCTCGTACATTACAACATCGTGCTCAACAAAAGCAACTTTTTCCCGGTACTCTTTTATAAATTTTTCGAGAAACGACGATGTTTTTAACGGTCGTCTGAATTCCATTGCCTGTGCTGCATTGTATAATTCAATGGCAATAATTTTCTCGGTATTCAAAACAACCTTTAGCGCTTTTGTTGCACCGTTTCCGCCCATGCTTACATGGTCTTCCTGCTCGTTCGACGAGGGAATAGAATCGACCGACGAGGGAGTGCAAAGTTGTTTATTTTGACTAACGATAGAGGCTGCAGCATATTGAGGAATCATAAAACCGGAGTTAATTCCCGACTTTGCCACCAAAAATTCAGGCAGTTTACGTTCGCCCGAAATTAACCGGTAAGTACGCCGCTCCGAAATACTTCCTAATTCGCTCAATGCAATTGCAAGAAAATCGAGAACAAGAGCCAGTGGCTCGCCATGAAAATTACCACCCGAAATAATCTGGT
Source organism: Draconibacterium sp. (assembly GCA_015493625.1). Taxonomy (GTDB): domain Bacteria; phylum Bacteroidota; class Bacteroidia; order Bacteroidales; family Prolixibacteraceae; genus Draconibacterium. The sequence goes on from WGCT01000238.1 coordinate 2,231, forward strand.
CGTCATCGGGGAAAACAGTCGGATTGTCGGTAACTGAATTAATTTCAGTTTCCACAACGCCTGCCACATAATTAACCGCATCTTTAACGGCTCCATGAACTTGCGGAATACATCGGAACGAATAGGGATCTTGAATATGAACTTTTGGCTCCGCCATTAACTCGCTGCCCTTCAATAGTTTCCTGAAATTTACAGCAGTTGTACACTGCCCTTTATGTGGTCGCACTTTCTGAATATTCTCCGAAAAAGGTTCAATTAAACCATTGAACGCATCGAGCGACAAAGCACCAATTATATCTCCCTGATCGATTATCCGAAACGTTTTTAACAGTGTATAAACGGCATGTGCACTCATAAACTGAGTACCGTTTAACAGGGCAAGCCCCTCTTTTGCTTCGAGTTTTATGGGCGACCAACCAAATCGTTCGAGTACCTTTTTAGCGTCGGTTTTTTCTCCTTCAAAATTAACTTCTCCCAACCCGATTAACGGGAGAAAAAGCATTGCCAAAGGTGCTAAATCGCCGCTGGCACCCAGCGAGCCCTGTTCGTAAACCAGCGGCAAAACATTGTAATTAAAAAGGTCGATAATTCGTTCTACAGTTTTTACCTGTACCGCCGAGTTTCCTTTCGAAAGGGCATGCGCTTTTAACAGCAACATTAATTTAACCACATCGGCAGGCACCTCGGTGCCAATATTACAGGCATGCGATATTACAAGATTCTCCTGTAATTTACTCAATTCGTCTTTCGATATTTCGATATCGCAGAGTGCTCCAAAACCGGTATTAATTCCATAAATCGGCTTTTCCGAGGCTTCCAGCTTTTTATCGAGATAGTTTTTACTTTTTTGAATAAGCCGCCTCGACTCTTCGGAAAGCTTAAGTTTTATATCGTTTTCGAGAATATTTTGAATAATTTCGAATGTGAGATTATTGGGAGTAATTTCAAATATCCGTGTTTTCATGTGTTTAAAATTTAGAATCAAGATACTAGAATCAAGACACAAAACAATAAAATTAGCGTTTTAACTTAATCATGCTTGTGTGTGAAATCTTTTATCATGAATGTTTC
>WGCT01000239.1 GCA_015493625.1 Draconibacterium sp.
CAATTAAACGGCATTATTAAGTTAATGGTTCGGTGCAGTTCTATAAACATCTCATAAACAGAGAATTACAAGACATAAAGTGATTTTCGTAATTTACTAAAAATCAAACCTTTGCGGCTTTGCGGCTTTGCTAGAAACAAAAATTTAACGAAGTATTATAAGTCAAATTGGTATAAAATGTTGCAGTTTTGTAACATTTCTGTTTGTTAAGCGTCGTTCTTAATAAGTCGAACGAAAACAATTATTATGAAAAAATTTCAAACACTGTTCCTTTTAATTTTTATTGCAGCAATTAGTATTCATACAGTTTACGGACGAGTTTCGGATAAAACAGAGTTTCGGAAAGTTAAAGATTTTAAATCGATAAAAGTTTCATCGGGAATCGATTTATTCATTACAATGGGAGAATCGGAAGAGGTGAAAATTGTTGCGAATGACGACATTATTGATAAAATTATTACCGAAGTACACGATGGAACTCTTCATATTTATATAAAAAACAGAAGCTGGTTCAATTGCTCTGTAAGCGGCCACCGGAGAGCGTATGTTACGGTAAAAGAGTTACACGGAATTTCAGCTTCGTCGGGGGCCGACATTCAATCGGAAAATACGTTGAAAGGCGATGAGCTTGTGGTAAGTGCCAGCAGCGGCAGCGATGTCGATATTGACTTGTATTACAAGAATTTTACCATTGATGTAAGTAGTGGTGCCGATGCAAAACTAACGGGGAAAGTAAAACGATTACATGCCGAGGCCAGCAGCGGCAGCGATATTAAAGCAGGCGATTTAAAAGCACAGATTTGTAATGTACAAACCAGCAGCGGCTCTGATGTTGTTGTAAATGTATCGGACGAATTATATGCACATGCCAGCAGTGGTGGCGATATTTTCTATTACGGTGATCCCGGTATCAGAGAAATTGAGAAGTCGAGTGGAGGGGATGTAAAACGAAAATAAAAAAGAGGATCTTATTTTAGCTTTTAATAGACTATGTGGGTTGAGTATTTATTAAGGAGAATTAAATCTGAAATAAATTTTCTGCCAAAGGCACACCTTCGTGGTTATTCATCATTCTGAAATCATTTTTTTGTTCCTTTTTTATGTTTGAATTAAACAACTTTAAAAAAATCGATATTTGCTTAACTACCTTGGCAAAAAAATTAAATTTGCACTTTATATTTCGGTAATGCATTAGTTTGCTTATCGGAGAGCAAATTAAAAATGGATTTATTGGTTGTTTTATATATCGTTGGTTTTTTGCGTACAATATTAATAATTGCGGCTATCTATTATGCTATTCGTCTGTTCTCGCGATACATACTTCCGCTTTTGGTTGATAAGGGGATAAAAAATATGCAGCAGAAAATGCAAGATCAGCAATTTCAAAATCAACGTAAACAGCGTCGCGATGGCGAAGTTACCATAGAGAACAATCGACAGACACAACGCGGAAACGCTCAAACTCAGGGCGATTATGTCGATTTTGAAGAGGTCGATTAATTCTCGTGTTTACCTCTCAATTCTTATCTTTTAAAAACAAATATTTAGCTTTCGGTGAAAATCAATTTTTTCGTCTATTTTTGTCGTTCAATAGCAAAAATAAATAACGATGGCACAAGAAGATATTTTCAAAAAACTGGTAGCACACTGTAAAGAGTATGGTTTTGTTTTTCAGTCGAGCGAAATTTACGATGGGCTCGGAGCAGTTTACGATTACGGGCAACTGGGGGTTGAACTAAAAAATAACATCAAAAAATATTGGTGGGACAGCATGGTTTTATTGCACGAAAACGTTGTTGGACTCGACTCGGCAATTTTTATGCACCCTACTATTTGGAAAGCATCGGGGCATGTCGATGCTTTTAGCGATCCGTTAATCGACAACAAAGACTCGAAAAAACGTTACCGTGCCGATGTTTTAATTGAAGAACAACTGGCTAAAATTGAGGGGAAGATTGAGAAGGAAATTGCCAAAGCAAAAAAACGGTTTGGCGACGCTTTCGACGAACAGCAGTTTAGGGAGACTAACCCGCGTGTGCTGGCCAATAAAAAGAAATTCGACGAGTTGCATACCCGATTTGCCAAAGCATTGAACGACGGTAATTTGGACGAGTTAAAACGGATAATTGTCGACCAGGGAATTGTTTGCCCCGTTTCGGGTTCGCGAAACTGGACTGATGTTCGCCAGTTTAATCTGATGTTTGCCACCGAAATGGGAGCTACTGCCGAGGG
>WGCT01000240.1 GCA_015493625.1 Draconibacterium sp.
GTTCTTTAATTTTTCTATTTCATTAATTCGGGTTGCAAAGTAAACACTTTTTTCCGGATATTTCAAACTTAATTTTTTATAAGCTTCCTCTGCTTTTTCGAAGTTATTTTGCTGAAAATAAATGTTTGCCAAAGTTTCAGTAATTATCTCATCGGTTTCGAGTGTTGACTTTTCCACCACCTCCTTTATATGTTCGCCGGCAACTTCTGTTTCTCCTACACCTGCACCTCTTTTTACTCTCTGCCCCGACGACAAAAACCTGTCTATCAACGTATTGCCATGCACAGAAGTATCGTCTTCGTCGAGTGTATACTCGGCTGCAACCTGTTTGTTAATTTCTAATTTATGAAAATTCGTATTTAAGAATTTATAGAGCAACTTCCGGTTGGGAACCTGTACGGCAACTTTTTTTAAAACGTTGTTAAAATCGGGCGATTTAATTTGCTTAAGATTTTTTAGATAAAGTAGCCAGGCCAACTGAAACGAAGGGTGCTCTTCAACCACTTCCCGCAATTCTTCAACTGTCTCGCGATTAAGCAGAACCGGATTTATTACTAATTTATTAAATTGTTCGGCGTCCATTTTTACCAGTTTGCAATTGTTGCATTAAAAATATCTTCGTTTAACTTTTTTATGATATCGGGAACCAGCGAACTTTCTATGGCATCGAGAGTTAATGAACTATCGAAATCGTCGAAAGCCGAGAAGCTTTTTTCGAAACTCTGGTCGGGTTCTTTGTTATTGGTGTACTTAACTTTCACAGTAATTGTAAGCCTGTTTTTTGCTGCCATATCGTTTTTCTGAATCGACATTGGCCGCACTTCGTATCCTGTAATTTGTCCTTCAAACTCAATGTCACCGTTGTCTTCCAGTTCGTCTAACGATGTTTGGCGCTGTAATTTTGCTTTTAGCTGTTCAGTAAAATTCTGACTGAGTGTAGGATTTACCAACCGCGCACGATTGGGGAAATAGTAAACTGTAAATGTTTTTATTTTGGGCGACAGATTGGCTCCGGTAAACGAATAGTTAACTTTGCAGCCCGACACAAATAAGCCTAACAAAGCCACAACAAGTATAGATATCAGGAAGTATCGTTTCATAAAATTATCCTTTAATTTCATACTCTTTAATCTTTCGGTAGAGTGTGCGTTCCGAAATTCCCAACTCCTGAGCTGCATATTTGCGTTTCCCGTTGTGTTTGTCGAGTGCTTTTTTTATTAGCTCAATCTCTTTCTCTTCTAACGACAGCGACTCTTCAACAAATTCTTCGGTGTCTTGTATATTGGCTTTATGAATAGGTTCAATATGAATTGCCTTTTCTTCGGGTACAAACCGCCTCTCTTCTTCGTTATATAAATTACGAATAATTTTTGCCTGGTCGCTCGAAACTGGGGCTCCTTTATTTTCCATCAATTCGTGCACCAGTTTCTTCAGGTCGGTCATATCGCGTTTCATATCGAACAGAACTTTATATAAAATCTCCCGCTCGGTAGAAAACGAACTCTCCTGTTTCTCTTTCGCATAAATTGCAGGTAAATTCTTCGATGTTGTTGAAGGCAAATAGCCTTGCAAAACTGTGGCATTAACGTTTCGTTCTTTTTCGATAATAGAAATTTGCTCGGTAATATTCTTTAGTTGCCGCACATTTCCCGGCCACGGATAATTTACCAAAGCAATTTGCGCCTGCTCGTCTAAACGAATGGGTGGCATTCTGTATTTTTCTGCAAAATCGCGGGCAAATTTCCGGAAGAGCAAATGAATATCTTCCTTCCGCTCGCGAAGCGGTAAAACATGAACCGGAACTGTATTTAAACGGTAGTATAAATCTTCTCTGAATTTTCCCTCTTCAATGGCTAGGGGGAGGTCGACATTTGTGGCAGCAATAACACGAACATCTGTTTTTATTACTTTCGATGAGCCCACTTTTATAAACTCGCCGGTTTCTAAAACACGCAGTAGCCGAACCTGAGTAGAAAGTGGCAGCTCTCCAATTTCATCTAAAAAAATAGTTCCTTTATCGGCCTCCTGAAAATACCCTTTCCGGTCGGCAAGAGCACCTGTAAAAGCTCCTTTTTCGTGGCCAAACAGCTCCGAATCGATGGTTCCTTCAGGAATTGCACCACAGTTAACAGCAATGTATTTCCCATGTTTCCGACTCGAAAACTGATGGATAATTTGAGGAAATATCTCTTTCCCCGAGCCGCTTTCTCCCGAAATGAGAACCGATAAATCTGTTGGAGCAACCTGCACGGCAACCTCAATTGCACGGTTTAATCCACCCGAGTTTCCAATAATTTCGAATCGCTGTTTTATCCCCTGTATATCCATAAAAAAACCTCCTTTTTACCTCCCTCTTCAAAAGAGAGTCAAAAAAAACAATATCTATTGTTCGCTTGCAAATTTACAATTTTTCAACTGTATTAGTTCATCATGCAATAATATTAACCTTTTTTATCGAAAATAGTTGAAAGCAAATGAATCAAATTTTTTACCGCCAGTCAAATCAGAATAAATATACTCAACCCACGTAGCTTTTCATCTCAATGTTATTCAAATAAGTAGATTTATTTTATACTTAAAAAGCGAATCAAACGTTATTTGAAAAAATAATTTACTTTTACTTCCCGAAATGAAAATGGGTATGAACGTTAGGTTAGCATTACTTTTATTACTGGTTATTTTGTTGGGTGGATGTGGAGCTGCAAAGTATGGGCGCGATGCAATGCTTTCGCACGATATTGGCGAGTATTATAAAGCCATTGAGAAATACCGCAAAGCCAGTAAAAAGGAGAAAGACCGTGAAAAGAGGAAACTTTACGCATTTAATATTGGCGAATGTTACAGATATATTGGCGATTACGACCGGGCCGAGATTTATTATAAATTTGCCATTCGCCGCGGATATGCCGATAATATTGTTTTGTTGAGGCACGCCGATATGTTGCGCGCTACACAACAATACGAAGATGCCATTGAAACTTATCGCACTTATTTAGACTCGGTGCCCGGCGATGAACGTGCGTTGGCAGGGCTCGAAGCAATTCGAAAAACGCAAGAGTGGGTTGCAAATCCAACTCGGCACATTATTAATCCAATAAAGGAACTGAACTCAAGGGCCAGCGATTACTCTCCGGTTTTTATGGCTGGCCGCGACAACGAAATAATTTTTACCTCCACACGAAAAGGTGCTACGGGAAAACGAAAAAGTATGATTACCGGACAAAATTATGCCGATCTTTTCCGGGCAACATTTAGCGTTCAGAAACAAAAATGGGAGGTGCCAAAACTGGTCGATGAAAACTTAATAGTTGATACCGAAGACGAAGAGGGAGCCGCCACACTCTCGTCGACCGGAGAGCGAATGATTTTTACGCGTTGCCGTTACGATAAATCGCAAGCTCTGGGAGCCGAATTGTTCGAGTCGTCGCAGTCGCGAAGCTCGTGGGCCGACCCCATTAAAGTGCAAGTGGTTGGCGATAGTATTATTGCTGCACACCCGGCATTTAATGCCGACGAAAGCGGACTCTATTTCGTTTCGGATATGCCCGGCGGGTTTGGCGGGAAAGACATTTGGTATGCCGAAAAAGAGGGCGGAACATATAAAAAACCGGTAAATCTTGGCGATGCAATAAATACTCCGGGCGATGAAATGTTTCCGTATGTTCGCGATAATGGCGAGCTCTATTTCTCGTCGAACTACCACATGGGAATGGGTGGATTCGATATTTTTGTTGCCACAAAAGACGACAATGGGAAATGGACCATTAAAAATATGGGGTCGCCAATGAATTCACCGGCCGACGATTTTGGAATTTGTTTCGTTACCGGCGAAAATAGAGGAATGTTCTCGTCGAACAGAAAAGGCTCGAAAGGAGATGATATTTACTCATTTATGGTTCCACCGAAAATTTATTCGGTTGAAGGAGCCGTTTTTAATAAAGAGACCAACTCGAAATTAAACGGCGTTACAATCAGAATAATTGGCACCGACGGCACAAACTTGAAGATGCGAACCAAAAATGGCAAATTCAAAATGAAACTGAAGCCGGAAACCGAGTATGTTTTTGCCGCTTTTAAAGATGGATATTTGCGCGATAAAGCCTCGGCAAATACAATTGGACTTACCGACAGCAAAGATTTTAGATTCGATATGTACTTAACTCCAACCGATGCACCGATAAAAGTTGAGAATATAAATTACGAATTTGGAAGCTGGGAGTTAAAACCGGAATCGAAAATTGCACTCGATACACTTGTGCAGGTACTTGTGTTTAACCCCACCATTACCATTGAACTTATGGCGCACACCGACTATGTTGGAAGCGACCAGTTTAACTTCAACCTTTCGCAAAAACGGGCACAGAGTGTTGTCGATTATCTTATTGAAAAAGGAATTAATCCGCAACGTTTGGTAGCCAAAGGATATGGCGAAACCTGGCCCAAGAAAGTTACCCGTAAGATAGCCAAACAGTACGATTTCTTAAAGAAAAACGATATTCTTACCGAAGAGTTTATTTTGAAA
>WGCT01000241.1 GCA_015493625.1 Draconibacterium sp.
GTAATGAGAACAACAATTGTTGGATTGGGTTTAATTGGAGGATCGATGGCAAAAGATTTAAGAAAATCGAACTTTGCCACCGAACTTACCGGAGTTGAAATAAACGAAACACATGCTCAAAAGGCGATAGAAATAGGCTTGGTTGATAGCGTGAAACCACTCGAGGAGGCGATAAAAAATACCGATATCGTAATTCTTGCTATCCCGGTTGATAAAGAGTTGCAAATCCTTCCCTCAATTTTGGACGGAATTTCGGAAAATACAACGGTAATAGATTTGGGTTCAACAAAAAAAACTATTGTCGATTCAATAAAAGGGCACAGCAAACGACGGAATTTTATTCCTGCACATCCCATGTCGGGCACCGAAAATTCGGGTCCCGAAGCAGCACTCGAGAATCTGTTTAAAGGGAAAATTACCATTTTGTGCGACCACGAAGATTCGGGGCCTCAGCATTTAGCTTTGGTAGAAAAAATGTTTCAGAGTTTGGGAATGGACATTGCGTATATGACCGCTGACGAGCAAGACCACAGCACGGCTTTTGTCTCACATCTTCCTCACGCTGCTGCTTACGCACTGGCAAATGCCGTCCAGTCGAAGGAAGATGGTAAAATTATTTTCGATTTGGCAAGCGGTGGCTTCCGGTCAACGGTTCGGCTGGCAAAAAGTTCGGGGAGAATGTGGCATCCCATTTTCAGGCAAAACAGAAATTATGTGGTCGAGTCGCTCGATGTTTATATTAAACATTTACAAGAATTCAGCGATTGTTTAAAAAGTGAAGACGACGACAAACTGTGGGAGTTAATTGAAAATGCCAATAAAATACGAGGTATTTTAGATGGTGAAAACCCTCATTTAATTAAAAACGAAGAGAAATTAGTAAAACTTTATACAAAATAATTATGGCAATAAAATTAGATATTAATCCGATAAAAGCGTGGTTGCCGGGTAAAACCGATCCGCTTTTAGTCTCCGGTCCATGTAGTTTAGAGACCGAAGAACAAGTGTTAGAAACTGCCCGTTTACTGGCAAAAGATCACCGCGTACATGTATTCAGGGGTGGTGTTTGGAAACCTCGTACCCGGCCAGGGTCGTTTGAGGGAGTGGGGTCTGTTGGGCTAAAATGGTTACAAATGGTAAAAGAGGAAACCGGATTACTGGTGGGAACAGAAGTGGCAAATACACAACATACCGAAGAGGCATTAAAAGCCGGAGTAGATGTGCTTTGGATTGGTGCCCGCTCAACGGCAAGCCCGTTTGTGGTACAGGAAATTGCCGATGTGATAAAAGGAACAGATTCGATAGTAATGATTAAAAATCCGGTAAACCCCGATGCTCAATTATGGATGGGTGCAGTTGAGAGAGTTTACCGGGCCGGCATAAAAAATATTGTGGGAATTCATCGTGGGTTTACACCGTTTCGCGAAACAAAATACCGTAACTATCCCAACTGGAAAACATTTATTGAATTGCGTCGATTGCTGCCAAATTTACCTGTAATTTGTGATCCGAGCCACATTGCAGGGAAACGCGAATACCTGTTCGAAATTGCACAAAAAGCTTTCGATATGGGAATGGACGGATTGATGCTCGAATCGCACCGCGACCCGTCTGTGGCACTTAGCGATGCCGCACAGCAATTAACTCCGGCAAATCTTGCTAAACTTCTCGACAATTTGGTTATCAGATACGAAAATGCATCGAACCCCGATTTCGAAAACCAGTTGGAAGTTTTACGAAACCGAATCGATTCAATCGACTCTGAAATACTTGAATTGTTAGCATCGCGGGTCGATATTGTAAAAGAAATTGGTAAATATAAACGCGAAAACAATGTTACTGCACTGCAAATGAACCGTTGGAGCCAGTTGATGGAGAACCGGGTTAAAACAGGAAAAAGTATGGATTTAAATGAAACGTTTATTAAAATTCTATTCCAACTAATACACGAAGATTCGGTACGTATGCAAACCGAAATTCTCGATAATGAATAAATGCCGGAATTATTTTGAGATTGCGGAAACAAAAAAGCCTGTAAATTAATTTACAGGCTTTTTAAATGTAGCGGGAGCAGGACTTGAACCTACGACCTTTGGGTTATGAGCCCAACGAGCTACCAAC
>WGCT01000242.1 GCA_015493625.1 Draconibacterium sp.
AACAATTGCCAGACCGTTTTTGTTTTTGCTTTAATTTAACGACAATCTGTCATTTTGTAAAGCTTTTTTCAATATCTTCGATGTGAAATATTGTAAGTACTTTTTTCCCATCGGGCGAGAAATTTGGGGTGGCACAAGCAAACAAATCATCGATTAACTGATCTACTTCTGCGGGTTTAAGTGCTGTCCCGTAATCGAGTGCCGATGCTTTTGCCAGCGAAATGGCAATTTGTTCTTTCGCTTTTGAATGGGCATCAACAGGCGAATTTTTATACTCTTCGAGCAGTTTTTCCACAATTAACTCGGGCGACGAAACATCTAAAACTCCGGGAGTTCCGTTAATAATAAATGTATTTTTCCCAAACTCTCTAATATCGAACCCAAGCGAAAGTAAGTCGTCTAAAATGCTGAGTAGCAATGCCGAATCGGCCGGATTCATCTCAATGGTTTGGGGAAAAAGTTGTTGCTGACTGGCCACCGAATCCGATTTCATTACCTCTAAAAACCGTTCGTACAAAATACGTTCGTGCGCCCGTTTTTGGTCGATTATCATTAACCCCGACTTAACCGGTGTAAGTATATATTTTTGTTTTAACTGAAGTATCTTTTTCCCCGAGAACTGTTCCATTGAATGTTCGTACAAGCTTGTTTCACTACTTTGTGAAGGCGCACTTTGTTCTTCGGGTTTTAAAATTAACTGAGTACCGCGGTATAAGTCTTCCCAGTTTTCAAGATTCTTTTTTTCGGTTGGCGACGATTGTTTGAATGCGCCTCCACCTCCCGAATTTCTTTGCGCCGGCTCGTTAAACGGGTTGTATTCCGGATCTATTTGAATATCGGGGAAGACAATATTTTCGGAAGATTTTTTGGGAACAGGAATTTCAATACTTCCACTTTGGTCGAAATCGATGGAGGGTACAACATTGTGTTTCCCCAGCGATTCGCGTACAGCAGCATGAATAATTTGCCAGATTGCACGATCGTTTTCAAATTTAATTTCTGTTTTTGTAGGGTGAACATTAATATCGATATCTGCCGGATTCATCTCGAAAAAGAGAAAATACGACGGGAAAGTTCCGGGGGGCAGCAGTTGTTCATACGCTTTTGTTACTGCTTTATTAAAATAGGGGTGGCGCATGTACCTGCCATTCACGAAAAAGAACTGTTCGCCCATTGTTTTCCGTGCATATTTGGGCTGCCCAATAAAACCTTTAATTTTTACAATGCTGGTTTGCTCTTCAACCGAAACCAAACTGTTGTTTATATTTTTTCCAAAAACATCGACAATTCGTTTGCGGCTGTTTGTTGCCGGAAGTTCGTAAAGCGGAGCATTATTATGAAAGAGTAACATTTTTATTCCGGGGTTCGGCAGAGCAATACGTTGTATTTCCCAAATAATATGTTTTAGTTCGGTTGTATTTGCTTTTAAAAATTTGCGCCTTGCGGGAACATTGAAAAAGAGATTTTTTATAAGAAAAGTGGTTCCGCTGTTACAGGCTGCCGGCTCTTGCGCTTTTACTTCCGAGCCAATAATATGAATGAATGTCCCCACCTCTTCGTTTACCATTTTTGTGCGTAACTCAACATCGGCAATGGCTGCAATCGATGCCAGCGCTTCGCCTCTAAAACCCATTGTACGAATGGCAAACAGGTCGTTGGCCGAACTTATTTTCGATGTAGCATGACGTTCGAAAGCCATGCGTGCATCGGTGGGCGACATGCCGCAACCGTTGTCGGTAATCTGAATGAGGGTTTTCCCGGCATCTTTTATATGAATTGTTATCTCGGTAGCTCCGGCATCCAGCGCATTTTCAACAAGCTCTTTTACAACCGAAGCCGGCCGCTGAATAACTTCTCCGGCTGCAATCTGGTTGGCTACCGCATCGGGCAATAATTGAATAATATCACTCACTTAATCAGAGAATTTTAAAAATAGAAAAACATGAAAAAAACCAATCCTAAAATTATTACGAGATAGATTAATCTTCTGTTTTGTGCCCTGCGTGCGTCGGTCGACGACCTTTGCCAGCCCTCGTAATTACGAAACTGCCCTTTAATATTTGAGATGTGAGGTCTCCCTGTGTCGGTCTTTTTTTCGGCAATTCCCATATCTTCTTTTATTCGGTCAATTCTGTTCTCAAGATCTTCTTTATCGGGGTCGTAATACCTCGGCCTGAATCCAAACTGTTTTGCTCCCGGCGTATGAAAAAATTTCCCAATCATAATACATCGCTTAAAAATATCTTTGCAAAGATAACCTTTATTCTGCAAACTTTATTTTATATATATTTCAATACCGGTTTTTCTTTCCGGTTTAGAACGAATGTTTGTTTAATGCCTTAATCGCTATTTATTCAATTAGTTAAAACATATTGTACAACATAAAACTATCTATTGAAAGAGTTGTAAAATTTCTTTTCTTTGTTAAATACTACTAATTGATAGCATTTTATGAACCTGAGTAAAACGTCGAAATATGCATTTCGGGTTTTAGGATATATGGCCAAAGACGAAAAAGCATTGTATTCTGCCCGTCAATTGTATCGCGAGAATAATGTGCCGGAGAGATATTTACGGCGTTTACTCACTCATTTGTCGAAATTCGGGTTTATAAAAAGCATTCAGGGACGGCAGGGAGGATTTACTTTTGCACGCGATATTTCAAAAATATTTTTAATAGAGATAGTTGAGGCTATAGCTGTCTCTTATACACATCT
>WGCT01000243.1 GCA_015493625.1 Draconibacterium sp.
ACAAAAATAACTTCGTCTATTTTTCCGAAAAGCTAAATGGATTGAGTATAGATTCAATACGGCACAATAAGGTTAATTTGGAATTATACTCAAATCCAAACAGATTGCGTACATTTTCAAAGTTATTACTTTTTCATACCTTCGTTTTTATTGAATTAAAACATTAATTATGAATCCTGAAGAAGAGAGAGAACTATTTCAGGCGATTCGGAAAAGCAACAAAAAAGCATTCGAAAAGCTTTTTCATATCTATTATGGGTATCTCTGTTCTTATGCCTCAAAAATTATTCAGAACGATTCTGCAGCCGAGGAAATTGTTCAGGATTTTTTTGTTATGCTTTGGGAAAAGCGGGAGCAGATTAATGTTGAAACTTCGGTTAAAAATTACCTCTTCCGGTCGGTTAAAAACCGAACGCTAAACGAACTTAAACACAATAAAATTAAAAATAACTACGCACAATCTGCTCTCTCCGAAATTCAGCAAAATGTCGATAATGAAAGTAGTTTTTATGAAATTGATTTAGCTGAAAAAATAGAAGAAAGCATTCGGTTGTTACCCGGAAAACGGCGCGAAATTTTTCTTTTAAGTCGCGAAGAGGGGCTACGATATCGCGAAATTGCAAAACAATTAAATATTTCGGTAAAAACCGTTGAGACACAAATGAGCTTGGCACTCAAATATTTACGCGAGAAATTAAAAAACTTCAATACTTTTTTTGTGCTGTTTTCTCTTTTTTATAAGAAATAAAATAAGGGTAAACAGATTTTACATTGTCATTTATATACCATGAGCGAAAAAGAGCACATAGAAAATTTCGACCACACGTTGTTAACCAAATATTTAAACAACGAAACTACCCGGGAAGAGAAATTAGCTGTTGAACTTTGGTTAAACCAGTCGGTTGAAAACAGAAACAAGATGGAAGAATATTTGCGTATGCTTTCGAAAATTGACAACCATTACAAAGCAAAACGTTTCAACTCTTCTGCTGCATGGAAAAACGTTCAATTAAGAACCGATTCATCGCAATTACAAGTATGGCGCAAAAAACAGAGAAAGGAGAAGATAGCGCAATTTTATAAATATGCTGCAATACTGGTAGTTACTTTGCTATTTGGGTCGGTTGTCTATTTTGTAGGGTTTCGCAGTAAAATGCCACAAGGTATTAACATAATTGCCTCGGCCGAAAAACAGGTTTTAACCGATTATGTTTTACCCGACAGCACGGTTGTTACACTAAACAGTAACTCTACAATCCGGTTTCCAAAACAGTTTGCCCAGAATGTGCGTAGCGTTACAATTGTTGGGGAGGCTTTTTTTAAAGTGAAACCAAATGCAAAAAAACCGTTTGTTATTCATGCCGGTGGCACACAAGTAAAAGTGTTAGGTACCTCGTTTAATGTGCGTGCTTACCCCGAATCCCAAACGGTTGAGGTGGTTGTTAAAACAGGAAAAGTTGAGGTAACCGGAAAAAACAATAATATAACGGATGCTGCAAATGCTATTTTTCTGGTAAAGGGCGACAAAGGAACTTTTTACAACGAAACCAAATCGCTTGTAAAATCGGTTAATACAAATATTAATTTCCTTGCCTGGAAAACAAACGACATTGTTTTTAACGAAACACCTCTTAGCGAGGTCGTTAAGTGTTTAGAGAACGTTTATCACATCGAAATTCGATTAAACGATGCAGAAATTGAAAAGCTGCCCTTAACGGCGCGTTTCAATAAAAAATCTATCGGTTTTATTTTAAATGTTATACGACTCACATTTAACTTAGAATTGACAGGCGAAAACGAACACTTTGAATTGTCGGGTCGTAAAAATAAAGAAGCCTTAAAGTCATGAATTAAGCACGCAGCTGAAAAAACAGAAAACAACTTTTCAAAGAAAGCGGGCTGTAAAATTTAAAACTATGAAACGATTAATTTATAAACTCAGAATAACTTTTGTTTTTGTTGTATTGATACTTATTTCTGTTCCGCAAACAAGTTTTACCCAAGAGAAAAAAACAGAACCACTCGACCAAAACATTAGTATTTACGCCGAGGATGAGCCACTTTCCGACGTAATTAAAAAAATATGCAAGTATGCAAACATCGACTACAATTACAACTCGAAAATACTTGAGGAGAAAAAAGTAAGTCTGAATATATCGAACAAACCGCTAAAATTTGTACTCGATAAATTAATGAAAGATAACTATCTTCTGTTCGAGATTGAAGATAATATTTTAGTGGTTCGCGACTATATTCCTCTTGAAAAAAGTATTGATTACGAGCAGAATACCGGACAGTTTTTTGCAAATAATCGCGGTTTCCTTTTCAATAAACAGAAAAAGAAATCGATTACCATAAAGTTTAAATCGGCCAGTAATTTGGTTATAATTCCGGTTACAATAAATAAATCAGATACGCTGAATTTTATTTTAAACACCGGCGTACAGTACCCAATTATAACCGAATTGCCTTTTGTTAACGAGCTGAATCTGAACTATTTAAAACCTCTGGAGATTACGGGTTTTGATGGAGAGAACGAGCTCACCGCCTACCGGTCGGGAAACAATACACTCGAAATTCCCGGATTAACAGCCCGAAATCAAGAAGTAAAAATGATTATTGATGAAGATTTCCAGATTTCGCACATTTTAGGAATTCCGGTTCACGGTATAATCGGGTTTAATTTGTTTAAAGATTACATTGTTGAGATTAACTATTCGACCGAAAAAATTACCCTGTATAAACCGGAATATTACAAATATCGCGACCGTAAAAAAGACATAATTATGCCACTCTATTTCGAGAATAACAAACCTTTTGTTCATACAAAAATTGTTACCGACGATATGAAAGATGTGCGTGTAAAACTACTGGTAGACATGGGAACAAGCGATGCAATCTGGCTTTCGGAAAATTCGAATAAAGGTATTAGTATACCGCAAAACCACATTGAAACATTTTTAGGGAAAGGGTTGGGTGGCGATTTATATGGAATAAAAGGCCGGATTGATGCCATTTGGGTAGGACCGATATTTTTGCCCAAACCCATTGTTGCCTACCCAAACTCGGAAATGATTAACCGGTTAATTTCGGAAAACGATAGGAACGGAACCGTTGGTGCCGAAATTTTACGTCGGTTTTTAGTAACTGTCGACTACCGAAACAAACGCCTTACTTTACGCCCAACGCGGAAAGTTAAAGAGAGTTTTAATTACAATATGAGCGGTATGGAGATAATAAACCCAATGCCGGGAATGCCAATATTTACCATTTCGAACATTCGCGAAAACTCGCCAGCATACCTTGCCGGACTGAAAGTAAACGACCAAATTTTGTGGATAAACAGCAACAGTAATCGTAAAATGGAGTTAAACGATATTAATTTACTTTTACAAAGTCGCGAAAACCGTAAAATAAGAGTAAAAGTGTTACGTAACGGCGAAGTTATAACAACCTCATTTCAACTGAAAAAAGTGTTTTAATGCGAAAAAACACGTTTCTAATACTGCTTGCCATTTTGTTGGTCCGGGTGCCATCTGCAGCCCAACAACAAGATGGTTCTGTATTCGAACGCCGCGTAACCATAGACCAAACAAATCAGCCGTTAAGCTCTGTATTAGACCAGATTAGCTGGCAGGCAGGGGTTTATTTCTCGTACAATGCAACCATTTTAAATGCCGATAAAAAAACATCTGTTTATGCCGAAAACAAGTCGCTTTTTACCGTGCTAAATCAACTTTTTAATCCGGCAAAATATAAACTTTCGGAACTAAAAAACCAGATAATTATTTCGCAAATTGAGACAAACAAAAGTGTAAAAAACGATACCATCCCGATTAAATATTTTTTCCTTTCGGGTAAAATTACCGATAAGAAAAAAGGCACTCCAATTCGGTATGCAACCATTTCGATAGCACAAAAACCAATTGGAACAATTTCAAACTACGATGGCGATTTTTTGTTAAAAGTTCGCCCCGAAAATATGTACGATACCGTTGTGATTTCGTGTATGGGATACGGTCGGTTTATTTTGCCTGCATACAAAATTCTCGACGAAGACAATTTTTTGTTGAATCCAATTTCAATTCGAATAAAAGAGGTAAAAGTTACCGCAACAACTCCGCACGAGCTTTTAAAAAAAATAAGGGAGAACATTCAAAAAAACTATTCGGACAAAACAGAGTTAATGACTGCTTTTTATCGCGAGACCATTCAGCAAGACAATAAGTACATTTCGGTTTCGGAAGCTGTAATGGAGGTACTAAAAGCACCTTATACAAAGTTGCGTAACGATGTAGTTAAACTTATTAAAGGGCGTAAAAGTCCCGATGTTCAGCCTATTCAATGGATTAATCTAAAGCTTCAGGGAGGGCCGTTTTCTATTGTTAAGTTAGACATTGTTAAAAGGATGGAACGCTTTATAGAAGAGGACTTTGAGCCACTGTATGAATATAAAATAAGCGATGAGGTCTGGTATAAAAATTATCAGGTTTATGTGCTCGAGTTTCGCGCTGTTTCTAATCTCGGGTTTCCTAATTTTACCGGAAAGTTATTTGTCGACCGCGAAACATTTGCTATTGTTTTTGCCGAATTTAAAATGAATAAAAACAGTTTGCGTGAAGCAAAAAACACAATGATAAGGAAGAAACCTTCGGGAGTAAAAGCAAAAATTTCTGCTGTAGAATACCGTGTCAGTTATCAGAAATTTAAGGGGAAATGGCATTTGGCAACAGCTCGTTCTTCAATTAAAATAAAAGTAAAAAGCAGGCACGATAAAATTAATTCGGAGTTTAAAAGTGTTTCCGATATGCTAATTACAACTATACAGCCAACTCAATTAAAACGCTTTAAACGCAACGAATCGTTTTCGAGCCACGATATTTTTGTTGAAATGATTGACAACTACGACGAACAATTTTGGGGAAACTACAACATTATTAAACCCAACGAAAATCTTCGAAACGCTTTTAAAAACCGGAAAATGCATTGAAGCTGTTTAACGTTAAATTGAAAATTCTCTTTAACATTAAACAGCTTCACTTTATATTCTCAAAAAATGCAGTCATCTATTTATTAATCGTCTTCTCCCAATTCGTCTTTATTCATTTCTGAAAAAAGATAGTAAGCGGCATTCATTACAATCTGTGCATTTTCAGGCAGTTTGTCAATAAAACTTACTTCGGTATAACCTTCATCTATTTTCCCCGGAATAACTTCTCTCATTTTAAAACGTGTTTTACCCGTACTTTTATAGGTTGAATCGACAACAAAAATAAACGATTTTGCCCCCTCTTTAACTATGGCATCATTGGGTAGAGAGTTGGTAAAAATATTGTCGGTGTGTAAATGCCCTGTAACATACATACCCGGAATTAATCCGGTAGTTTCTTGATTAATTTTAGCGTGAATATTGATGGCTCTGGAGTTTGAGTCGAATTTTTTCCCTATTGCAAAAACGGTTGCCGTAAACTCTTTCCCAATTTGGTTGGCAACAGTAAAATGTATTTTTTGTCCGTTTTTCAACAAATGAACATCTTTTTCGTAAACCATAAAATCGGCATGAATTGCCGAGTTGTCGGCAATCTCGAAAAGTATTGTTTCTGCATTTACATAGGTTCCCAATTTAATATTTACCTCGTTTACATAGCCTGTTAACGGCGACACAATTGTAATTGTACTCGATATATTTCCTTTTTTCACCTCTTCGGGAGAGAGATTTAAAAGCTCTAATCGCGACTTTAATCCTTGATATTTAGCTTTCGAGATGTTGTATTCAGTTTTTGCTTTTTGGTAATCTTTTCCCGAGCCCACTTCGTTTTCGTACAACTCTTTTTGTCGTTTATATTCCTGTTCCAGAAATTCCTGATTGTTGGCAACCACGGCAAAATCTTCTTGTAATTTAATATAATCGGGGTGTTCGAGAACTGCCAGCGTCTGTCCTTTTTTTACTTTGTCGCCGGTAAAAACGTTAATTTTCTTTACATTCCCACCAACAATTGCCGTAACATCGGCCTTTTTTGCCGGAGCAACTTCTAATTGTCCGTTCACTTTAACAACCGTTGTAAGGTTGCGTTTCTGCACAGGTCCTACTGTAAGGTGTAACGCCTGCTGTTGTTTTGTCGAAAGGACAACAACTCCGGGCTGCCCGTTTTCTTCTACCTCTTCGTTTCCGGCTTCCTGCGTTTTGCTGTTGGTGCACGACATTAACGATGCCAACGCAAATAGTGTTATTAATAAATATGATTTCATCTTAATTGTATTTTAATTATTTATTTTCCTGTTATGAATTTTATGTTGGCAGTTAATTCCAGCAACTGCCTTTGTTGAAGTAAGAACTGCTGTTTAATATCTATTGCCGCTTCAATGTTTTGTATAAACTGATTGTAATTTATACTTCCCAACCGATAGGCAATATTCGATGCTTTTATTTGCTCGTTGGCCATTGGCAAGGCTTCATTTTCATAATATTCAACCATTTCTGAAAGAGCCAGAAATTGGTTTAGCAACTGTTTGTATTGGTTATTTATCTCAATACGTTTTTGAAAAATCTGTTGCCCGGCAATTTCGTAATCGAGCCTCGATGCTTTTGTTTTCCCCGACTGCGAAAAGAATAAAAGTGGCATTGAAATACCTACTTGCCAACCATTAAAATTTGAAACTCCGTCGATTGTTTGAAATTTATAACCCACATCGAATTTTGGAAGTAATGTCGACTTTTTGGCTTTCCATACCGATTTGGCAACTGCCGATTTATTGATGTAAAGTTGCAAAACCGGATTATTGGGTAAACTGTCTTGCAAGGTTGTTGAGATATTTTGTTCTAACCCGTTTTCGTTAATGGCGAATGTTTTGGGAAAAAGTAAAAACTGATTGAGTTTTTGCAAAGCAATTGTATAATTACTTTCGGCCATTTTAATATCAACCTGCAACTGTTTGTATTTTGTCGATGCCGAAATGTATTCAATCCGAGAAGTTTCGTTGGTGGTATATTTTAATTTTGCCGCCTTTTCGAAATTTGCATACAAACTATCTAACTGCCGGTATAAAGTCTTTTGTTTTTTGGCATAAAGTACTTCGTACCAGGCAATACTAACATCTCTTTCGAGTGTTTGAACAGTAAGTTCTTTTGCCGAAACAGCAAGGTCGGTACGTTTATCGGCCATTTTTATTTTGGCCGGAATTCCTAACAAATCAATATCGTTTTGTTCGAATCCAATTTTATTATGAATTCCCTGCTGTCCGTTTCCAACCTCCTCTTTTCCGGTGTAAATAGAAGTTGTTCCAAGGTTGTACGATGTTGCTTTTAATGCTTTCTGTTTTTCAATATTCAGCTCGGCAGCTTTAATTGCCGGAAAATTTGTCTTGGCCATTTCAATTGCCTGTTGTAATGTAAATGTAGTGTCTTGAGCCGATGCTTTATTTGCAAATCCAATTCCCAGAAGCACAAAAACAACAGCAATTGCGGGCTTTAATTTATTCGTTTTTCTCTCTCCTTTTTTGTTTTCAACCCATTTATACAAAATAGGCAAAACAATTAAAGTAAGCAGGGTCGATGTTAGCATTCCTCCAATAACAACAGTTGCCAGCGGTCGCTGAACCTCGGCTCCTGCCGATGTAGAAATTGCCATGGGTAAAAACCCGAGAATATCGGTTGATGCAGTTAACAAAATTGGGCGAATCCGACGAATCGAACCTTTTTTAACAATTTCATTCAGCGTGAGTTTGCCTTCGGCTTTCAATTCATTAAACCCACTAATTAAAACCAGTCCGTTTAATACAGCCACACCAAACAAAACAATAAATCCTACTCCGGCAGAAATACTTAACGGCATACCACGTAAATAGAGTGTTACAATTCCACCCACTGCTGCAAACGGAATGGCGACATAAATCATTAACGTTTGTTTCACCGATTTTATGGCAAAAAACACCAGCATAAAAATAAGGAATAGCGCAAGCGGAACTACTAACGACAGGCGTTTTGTTGCACGCTCGAGGTTTTCGAATGCTCCGCCATAACGAATATAGTAACCAATAGGCAGATCGAGTTTTTTATCGAGTGTTTGCTGAATTTCTGTAACCAGCGATTTTATGTCTCTGTTTTCTACATTTATTCCTACATAAGTACGGCGGTTGGTATTGTCGCGGCTAATTTGCATGGGGCCGGGTTGGTAACTAATGTCGGCCACTTCGCTTAAAGGAACTTGCGTACCATTAGGCAACGAAATAAAAAGATTTTGCAAATCGGTTATGCTTTTCCGGTGTTGCTCGTCTAATCGAACAACGAGGTCGAACATGCGCTCGCCCCGATAAATTTGTCCTGCAATACCGCCGCTAAATGCAGTTTCGATGGCAATGTTTAAATCGGAAATATTTAAATTGTATTGCCCCATTTTATTTCTGTTGTACCGAACGGTAATTTGAGGCAATCCTTCAATGGCTTCAGCTTTTACTCCGGCAACTCCGTCAATTCCCGAAACCAGACCAGAGATTTCTTTTGCTTTTTCTGCAAGAACATCGAGGTCGTCGCCATAGAGTTTAATGGCAATATCTTCTCTCACTCCGGTTAGCAGTTCGTTAAAACGCATCTCAATGGGTTGTGTAAATTCATAATTTATTCCTGAAAAAACGGTCAGTTTTTCTTCAATTGCTTCAATTAACTCCTGTTTTGTTTTCACTTTTGTCCACTGTTCTTTAGGTTTCAGAATAACAAAATTGTCGGCAATGTCGAGCGGCATCGGGTCCATAGGCAATGTTGCCACCCCAATTCGCGACTGAATGCTTTGTACCTCATCGGGAAAATTATCTAAAACCACCTTTTGAATTCTGTTCGAGATATCTTCCACCTCGGTAAGCGAAGTTCCAGGTTTTAAAAAGGTTTGAAAAGCAATGTCACCTTCATCTAATTTGGGAATAAATTCGGCACCCATTCGTGAAAAGAGAAAACCACCTGCCACAACCAGAATTACAGCAATAGATACAATTATTTTACCCTGTCTTAAAACCCAAGAGATAACCGGAAAATAGATATTTTCGATACCAATAATAATTTTATCGCCAAATGATTTTTTATCGGTTTTTGGTGCGCGCAAAAATGTTGCCGCCATCATTGGAATATAGGTAAGCGAGAGCAACATTACGCCAATTACTGCAAATCCAAATGTCATTGCCATTGGAATAAACATTTTACCCTCAACGCCTTGCAGTGCCAGAACCGGAATAAATACAATTAATATGATTAACTGCCCAAAAAAGGCGGAGTTCATCATTTTACTTGCCGATTTGTACGCCAGCTCGTCGCGCTCGGGCGATGTTAGTTTTTTACCGATTCGGTTTTTCCTGTGCAGGTAAAAAATCATGCTCTCCACAATAATAACTGCCCCGTCGATTAGTATTCCAAAATCGAGTGCGCCGAGACTCATGAGGTTGGCCCAAACGCCAAAAATATGCATCATTATAAAAGCAAAAAGTAGTGCCAGTGGAATGGTTGAGGCGACAATTAATCCGCCCCTAAGATTTCCTAAAAACAGAACCAAAATAAAAATTACAATTAACGCTCCCATTCCCAAATTTTCGGCTACTGTTGATGTTGTACTTTTAATTAACCGACTTCGGTCGAGAAACGGTTTAATTTCAACGCCCTCGGGTAACGACTTCTGTATAAGCGCCATGCGCTCTTTTACTGCATTAATTACATCGTTCGAATTTTCACCTTTTAGCATCATTACAATACCACCAACTGCACTCCCTTTTCCATCTTTAATAAAACTTCCGTAGCGGACAAAACTGCCAAAACGCACCTCTGCCACATCGCGGATAAAAATAGGATAACCGTCTTTATTGGTTACAACCGTATTTCTGATGTCGTCTAACGAACGCATTAATCCTTCGCCCCGAATAAAATTTGCCTGATGATTTTTCTCGATATAGGCACCTCCTGTGTTCTGATTGTTTTTGTTTAACGCATCGAAAACATCGGAAATTGTAATTCCCATACTTCTGAGTTTATCGGGATTAACAGCTATTTCGTACTGTTTAACTCTTCCACCAAACGAGTTCACTTCTACTACCCCGGGTAACATTGCCATTTGGCGTTTTACAATCCAGTCTTGCATGGTACGCAGTTGCATATCGTCGTACTTGTCTTCGTAACCGGGCTGAACTTCGAGTGTATATTGGTAAATTTCGCCTAGCCCTGTACTAATAGGAGCCATAAAAGGTTCGCCAAACCCTTTCGGAATTTTCTCTTTAACTTCGGTTAAAGCTTCGCTTACAAGTTGTCGGGGTAGGTATGTTCCTGCATTGTCTTTAAAAACAATGGTAACTACCGATAGCCCAAAACGCGAAACACTTCTTATTTCAATCACATCGGGTAGGTTTGCTACGGCAAGTTCAACCTGGTAGGTTACAAATTTTTCAATGTCTTCGGTGCCAAGATTTGGTGCTGTTGTAATAACCAGCACCTGATTGTTTGTAATGTCGGGGACTGCATCGAGCGGAACTTTGGTCATCGAATAGATTCCACCAATTATTAGTGCCAAAATCATAAGTCCCACTAATGCTTTATTTTTTATCGAAAAAGATATAATACTATTTATCATCTTTCTGGTTTTAATTTTTTTTGAAATTTAACAAACAGTCGAATAGAGATTCGCTGTTGTTTTTTATGAAAAGAGTTGTGCTAGACAGATTTCACTTTCTGGAGCAGATGCCTAATTTGCAAAAAGATTTCTTGCAATAAAACTAGAAAGTGATTATGCCATAATATGTTGAGGAGGACCTCTTAATATAAGTTTTGTTGAAAAGAAGTATTTGGGTGGAATGCCGTTTTGGGGAAAAATTGGAGGTGTGGTTAAAATATTTTGCGGAAAAGCAATGAATGACACTAAAACGGCAAAAACATTGGGCGTAATGGTTTCTTGTAATTTAACCGGTTTATGAACCACCTTTTCGGCAAAAATTATATTCAACGAATGACAATGAAAATCTCTATTACTATTATCTTTTGTTTTATGAGAGTTGGTTTCGCTGTACATATTTGCGAAATCAGAATCGAAATGGTGGTGATGAGGGATTGTTGCATGAAGGAATATTACTAATCCGGCAAGTAGTAATATTATAACTCCAACACTTTTCCCTAACCTATTCATATC
>WGCT01000244.1 GCA_015493625.1 Draconibacterium sp.
ATTTTTAATATAACAAGACAAAAAGCTTGCACTTTTACAAGTTTCGAACAATGTATCTAACTGAGTACCAGGTATCTGGTTGTTTTTCAGCAAGCCCTAATTACCTCTATCCGAACATACGGCAAGTATGCAGTTAAAAATTATTTAAAGCTTAAGAGGATTTTCGAAAAGATTATAATGGTTTTAATATCGCTTTAACCAACATCAAAATAAATTTCGGCCTAATTTGTATTTTTTACTCAATTGACGAATATCACCCTTGTTTTTGACAATAAAAGCCACCATTGAATCTTTGTGTTTTGCTAACTTCGCACATAAAATACATTTTATACAAATACCAATGAAAAGTAAAAACACAATCTTCCTTATCCTCATTACTGCACTGAGTCTATTTACAGCGTGCAATCAGAAACATAAAAGTCAAACAACTAACGAGAAACAGAAACCGAACATCATAATTATTTATACCGACGATTTAGGCTATGGCGATGTTAGTGCCTACGGAGCAACAGAAATTAAAACTCCGAATATCGACAAACTGGCAAATAACGGCGTACTATTTACCGACGGACACACAACCTCATCGACCTGTACACCAAGCCGGTACGGGCTACTTACCGGCACCTACCCGTGGCGGAATGCAAAAGCCAAAATATTACCCGGAACAGCACCGCTTATTATCGATACACTTCAACAAACTATTCCGAAAATGCTTCGTAAAAATGGATATCGTACGGGGATTGTTAGGAAATGGCACCTCGGACTGGGAACCGGAAGAGTGAACTGGAATAAAAAAATTACACCCGGACCAAACGAAGTAGGATTCGACTATTCGTTTATTATGGCCGCCACCCAAGACCGTGTTCCAACGGTTTATATTGAAAATAGCAAAGTAGTAGGACTGGAGAAAAACGATCCGATTGAGATTAGTTACAGTAAAAATTTTGAAGGAGAACCCACCGGGAAAGACAATCCGGAACTGACTCGAATGAAATGGCATCACGGCCACAACAACAGTATTGTTAACGGAATTCCGCGAATAGGATTTATGAAAGGTGGCGAAAAAGCAAAATGGATTGACGAAAATATGGCCGACACCTTTTTAGCAAAAGCAAAACAGTTTGTGCAAAACAGTAAGAACAAGCCGTTTTTTCTCTATTATGCCATGCAGCAACCACACGTTCCGCGTACACCGAACCAACGATTTGTGGGGAAATCGGGAATGGGGCCACGAGGCGACGTAATTGTTGAAGCCGACTGGTGTATTGGCAATTTTATACGTTTTCTTAAAAAAGAAAACCTGCTCGAAAATACATTAATCATTTTTTCAAGCGATAACGGTCCGGTGGTTAACGACGGCTATTTCGACGATTCAGTTGAAAAGTTAGGGAAGCACACACCCTCAGGCATATTCAGGGGTGGCAAATACAGCTTGTTCGAAGCTGGCACGCGCGTTCCTTTTAATGTTTACTGGAAGGGAAAAACAGAACCTAAAGTTTCTGATGCCTTGGTTTGTCAAATCGACCTGTTTTCATCGTTGGCCGAATTGGTGGGTAGCAATGCAAAAACCTCCGACAGCAAACCCATGATTGATGTATTTTTAGGAAAAAACAATAACGCACGTAAAGAGTTGGTTCTTGAGGCAACATCGAGAACAGCACTGCGGCAAGGAAACTGGATTATGATTCCTCCCCATAATGGGCCGGCTTTGCTTAAAGCGGTAAATATAGAAACAGGAAACTCAAAAGAGTATCAGCTTTATAATCTGGCAGACGATATGACACAACATAAAAATCTGGCCGATTCGGAAAAAAAGAAACTTAATGAGATAATTAAAGAGTTCAAAAAAATTCGCGGTAAAACTTCACGAGAATCAACAAAGTTGGAATTGAAATAACTTTCGAATCAAACTAACAATATTAAAACATTGTATTATTAAACGAGAAAAGGGCAGCAAGAACGCCGCCCATAGATGTATTTATAAAGATAAAAAAAGGTTTGTGCCCACAAGATAGAAGATGTTTTTATATTTTCCAAATTATACTCTAACCAAATTGGTTTTCGAAAAATTGCCTCTTATTGAATTCTGGTAATTTGTTAGATTTAGGAGATAATAAAAGCAGAGCCCTCCTCTTTCTATCATAACAATAGTTTTATTTACAACAGCAATAAAAAGTAAAAATCAGAGTACAAAAGCACCTGCTCAACATTCTATTATAC
>WGCT01000245.1 GCA_015493625.1 Draconibacterium sp.
TGTTTATACTCAAACCATTTCGTTTTGCTCAATTTTTTTGACCTATGTAAATTAAGTATCTTTTGTTTTTAATAATGGTTCGGTACATTTTTATAAACATCTCATAAACAGAGAATTACAAGGCATAAAGTGGTTGTCGTAATTTGCTAAAAATCAGACCTTTGCGACTTTGCGGCTTTGCGAGAAACAAAAATTTAACGAAGTATTGTAAAGTTGTTTAAAGTAAAAACAAAAATATGTTGGCAACGTGCGATGCAATCGTGTGCGAGTGTTGAAATACTTAGTGATGCACAATTGTAAAACTATGCCACAAAGTCTTACAAAAAAATATTTCAAAATTATTTTGAAACTAATTGATTTCAAATACGTGTAACTAACTAAATTTTTCTACATTACTCAAAACTTTTAATCTAAATAAAAATGAACAAATCAGACAAAACAGGAGTTTTAAAAGTTTATATCGGCGAATCGGATAAAATACACGGCCGGCCGTTGTTCGAAGAGATTGTTTTTGAAGCAAGAAATGCAGGTCTGGCAGGTGCTACAGTGTTTAAAGGCGTTATGTCGTTTGGTGCAAGCCACTCTGTTCATACAATGAAAATATTTGCACTCTCGAGTGATATGCCAATTACCATTGAAATTGTTGATAATTTGGAGAAACTGAATGAGTTTGCCACACACTTAAACAATTTGATGGAGAAGAGTAAAAGAGGTGGTATGATTACCATTCAAGAGTTGGATGTTGTTTGGTACGAACGGGGCGAGAAATATAAAAACTAAATACACTTGCAATATTTAACCCCAAGCTAAAGATACTGTGTGAAAATGCGACTATTCTTTACCGTTGGATTTATCTTCTCAAAATTAAACAGCCACAGATTCACAGATTTTTTTAATCAGAATTCGTTTTTCGATATTCGTTTTTTTATAGAAACTGTTCATGTTATTCCACAATCCGTCCCATATGGGGCTATTAATAATCAACACTTTAAACCTGCTGAGTAGTACCCCGAAAAGTGTGTTTGTTAAACATCATTGTGAGCTTAGTGAAAACTCTTCCAACTAAATTTTGCTTTCACTAATCTCACAATGATGTGGACACCGGTTGTTAGTTTTTCCATTATTTCTCTGCAAAAAATTGCAAGTCGTTAACTGTTTTTACAAGTTGAATAAATTCGGAACGGTAGCCCTCTTCGTCGTCTCCTTTTGCATTTTTGGCCAAATTTAACACGGCATCTATTGTAGTGTTTCCCATAAACTCGGAGCCACGCAACAGCATTCCAAACCCGGCTACTGCTGCCGAAAACCTGAAATTATCCGAGGTGTTTTTTTCCAACCTGTTTTTTACGGGTAATTCGAGCAGTCTGCTTTTCTCGCCGTCGGGTAATTTGTAACGAAGTTTAATGGTTAATAACTCTTTCGAATACTTCCCTGAAACTACTTTTTGCTCCTGATATTTTAACGCATCGACAGACGGTGCAGCATCGATTGAGCTTGCCGGAACAATTTCGTAAAGTGCAGTAACAGTGTGCCCCGCCCCCATTTCTCCGGCATCTTTTGTGTCGTCGTTAAAATCTTCGCTATTCAGCAACCTGTTTTCGTAGCCCACCAAACGGTACGCTTTTACCTGTGCCGGATTAAATTCCAACTGGAATTTTACATCTTTTGCAATGGTGAAAAGTGTTCCTCCAAACTCGGTTATAAACACTTTCCGTGCCTCCTGAATATTATCGATGTAGGCGTAATTTCCGTTTCCTTTATCGGCAATGGTTTCCATTTTATCATCTTTTATATTTCCCATTCCAAAACCTAAAACAGTTATAAAAACGCCATCTTCGCGTTTTTTCTCAATCAATCGTTCCATCTCCGAAGTACTCGAAACGCCCACATTAAAATCGCCGTCGGTTGCCAAAATAATGCGGTTGTTTCCACCATCAATAAAATTCTCCTGAGCAATTTTATAGGCCAGTTTTAACCCTTCGCCACCTGCTGTAGAACCGCCGGCATTCAGTTTCTCCAACGAGTCGACTATCTTCTTTTTTTCGTTACCGGGTGTCGAGTCGAGCACCTTTCCGGCAGCACCGGCATAAACTACAATTGCCACACGGTCGGCCGGACGCAATTCGTTCACCAACATTTTAAAAGCACGTTTTAACAGCGGCAATTTATTGGGCATTCCCATCGACCCCGAAACGTCGAGCAAAAGAACCAGATTCGATGCAGGCAGTTCGCTTTTATCGATGCTTTTACCCTGCAATCCAACATGTAAAAGATAGTTGTTTTCGTTCCACGGACAGCGGGCCAGTTCGGTGGTTACGCTAAACGGGTGTGCACCTGTTGGTTGCGGATAGTCGTAATGAAAATAGTTTATCATCTCCTCAATTCTTACGGCATCGACCGGAGGCAAATTGCCCTGATTAATATACCGGCGAACATTCGAGTACGATGCATTATCGACATCGATTGAAAAAGTGGAAAGCGGATTTGCTCGCACGTTTTTAAACCCGTTTTCGTGAATGGTTGCATAGTTTTCGGTATTCCAGTTCTGTACCGGAGCCGGCATTCCAACACACGCATACGAAAGCGACATTTTGCGGTTTCCTGATTTTATCCTGCCAACCGGAACAACGGAAATGGATTCATCCATTTCGTATTGAACGCTGTTTTCTGCCACTTTTTTCGGTTGAATTACCACATCAACGCGATTATAATTTTTTAGTTTTGTTAGAAGTGTTTTGTAATCAACATGCTTAAAACTAACTATTGTATCGGTTGCAAGAACCTCTAAAACATACCATCCTTTCTCGTTTGTAGTGGTTTGCGAGTTATTCTCCTGTGCGGTAACTTTTACATTGGCTACCGGCTGCCCGTAACTGTTTTTTAC
>WGCT01000246.1 GCA_015493625.1 Draconibacterium sp.
AGATGAAACCGACCTGTTTAATTGATTTTCATTTATCAGTATTAAGAATACAAAAAAGGCTGCTCGAAAACAAGCAGCCCTTTTTGTTATATCATAACTTGTGTTAAAGTCCCATCAACTTTTCGGCTCCCATAAAGAGGCCAAAAATAATTACCATTCCGGCAATTGTTCCTGCTGCCAAAGTAAGAATTAAATTCATTGGCAGCTTCTGTTTTTCATCATCAACATTTGTTAAAATAACAATCTGATTCTGATCTGTTTTTGTTTTTACTTTCATACTAATTCAATAAAATACAAATTAATTTTCGGCGAAACTATTACAATCGTTCGAAACAACGAACTCTTCGCCTGCTGTGTTAATTTACTGTTAACCTGACCATTATGTTTTTAGAACGTAATTATTGGTTGAATAGTATAACATAAACAGCCAATTTTGGTTCAAAAAACGAGAAGAAATAATATGAAAAAGATAAAAGTTTGTCTATCCTTATCTATGTCGTAATCCATATTTTCAATCTGTTTTAATTAACTTTAATAACAGCAACAATGAGCGTAAAAGAAGTTACATCTTGTTTTGTATACAAAAAGTTCATTTTAGCAACATTCTACCCCCGTTTTTATTAACTTTGCTTTATGTGATACAGTACCAATTAATAGGTCTGTATAAAAAACTTAAGTCAACAATTTCCTATGAAAAATAAAAAAAGAATATCCATTATTTTACTCTCTGTTATTGGATTTGCAGGGTTGGCAATTTTCGCCTATTTGTCGGGAGTTTTTGTTCCTGACGAACTGAATACCGACAATTTTAAAATTGAAACAATTGAACGGGGGAAAGTGCTTTCGGAAGTTACAGCAACAGGAGTTGTTGAATCGGAAAATGAAGTGCTAATATTAAGCCCGGCCAGTAGTTTAATATTGAAAATTGAGAAGGAGCCGGGAAGTTGGGTCGAAAAAGGAGAGGTTATTTTACAATTAGATAAAGAGCAGTTGAATTCTGAAATTGAGAATATCTCGGACCAATTGGAGATGAAAAAAAACTCGATGGAAAAAACGCACTTAAACGCCCAAAGTACACGCCTCGATTTAGAATATAACGAAGAGGTTAAGAAGCTAAAAATTACATCGCTAAAATCGAAACTTGCCGACCAAAAACAGCTTTTGGAAGTTGGTGGAATTTCGCCGGCAAAAATTGAACAAACCAAACAGGAAATTACACTTGCCGAAAAAGATTTAGAAACATTATCGAATAAAAATTCAATACGGCTAAAACAACTTATTGCCGAAGAAAAAGGACTGTTATTACAAATAAAAATGCAGGAGAAAGTTTTAAAAGAGAAACAGGAGACATTATCGAAATTGGAGATAAAAGCTCCTTCTTCGGGAATAATTTTAGCTATTTCGGGAAGTGTTGGACAACGTGCCGAGAAAGATAAAATGCTGGTGCGAATGTCGGATTTGACATCGTTTATGATTGTAGGTTCGATTGATGAGAAATTTGCAAAACAGATTAAAACCGGAAACCGCGTTTTTGTAAATATCGACAACGAAAACCTCGAAGGGAGAATAGGAATAATTACACCGGTTGTTGAGAATAACAAAGTTCAGTTTAACGTTCACTTGAAAGAGAAAAGTCATCCCAAACTTATTGCCAATCAAACGGTTGATATTCGTATCGTTATTCGAGAAAAGAAAAATGTACTTCGCATTAAAAAATATCCCGAGTTTGAAAACAGTAATACCCTTTGTGTTTTTGTTGTTGAAAATAAAGTAGCTGTAAAAAGGAAAATTACACTCGGCGTAATAGGAACCGACTCGTGCGAAATAGTTTCAGGCGTTCGCGAAGGCGAAAAAGTTATTGTTAAAGGTATTGGTATGTACAGGAATGTAGACGAAATTAAGATTAAAAAATAGTGAGAATGAAGACACGGATTATACTACTATTTTTTGGGCTTTTTATGGTCATAAAAACATGGGGGCAACCCGATACAATGAAATATGTTTTAAATTTAAGCGATGTAATCGATCTGGCAATTACCAACTCGTCGGCAATAAAATATGTGCAAAATACAAATGTAAATTACTACTGGCGATACCGGAACTTTAAAACACGATTTCGCCCGCAACTCGTTCTTTCGGGCGATGTCCCCAACTATTCGCACACAACAAGTCCAATTACCCAGCCCGACGGAAGTATTGAATTTAAACAGGTTTCGAACCTTGCAGCATCGGCAACTCTGGCAGTCAGCCAATCAATCCCACAAACCGGAACGTATGTTTGGGCAGGAACGTCGGCATACGGAATCAGAAATCTGAAAAATGGCCAGAATAGTTTTTCGGGAGCACCTTTCTCTCTCGGATTCAAGCAACCGCTTTTTGCATACAACTGGATGAAATGGTACAAAAAAACCGAACCAATGGTTTACGACGAAGCACAAAAACGTTTTGTTGAAGATATTGAGCAAATTGCACTCAACTCTACCTATCGGTATTTCAACTATTTATCGGTTCAAACGAATTATAATCTTGCCAAAAATAATCTGAAAAACAGTGAAGATAATTTACGAATTTCGAATACAAAAAAAGAGTTGGGGCAAATTTCTGAAAACGATCATTCGCGAATTAAGCTATCGGTTTTAAATGCACAAAAAGCACTTAACCAAGCGCGAATGAGTTTGAAAAATGCCGATTATGAACTAAAGAAATATATTGGACTAGACCAAAACCTAAATATTGAATTACAAATACCATTAAATATAACTCTGTTTAAAATTGACCCGAAACTGGCTCTGGAAAAAGCGAAAGAAAACAGAAAAGAAACGACCTATTATAAACGGCGACTTATACAGGCCGACGAACGACTTGCCCGCGCAAAAAGCAGCACGGGTGTAAATGCAACTCTGCGCGGCAGTTTTGGACTTTCAAACAGTGCCGACAATTTTATGGGCATTTACGACCAGCCTAAAAAAGACCGGATGTTACGCATCTCTGTATCTGTTCCAATTCTCGACTGGGGGCGGTCGGCATCAACCGTTAAACTTGCCGAATCGGAACGCGATATAACCATTTACGATGTAAATAAAGATATTGAGGATTTTGACCGCAAAGTTATCGTTCAGGTTGAACAATTCAGCCTCTTGAAAGACCAGCTGAAAACAGCCAGCGAAGCCGATAAAGTTGCCGGAAACGGTTACCTTATTGCATTAAGAAAATTTCAAAATGGTGAACTGAGTATTACCGACTTAAATATTGCTTTGCAAGAACGCGAAAAAGCAAAACGCGATTATATCCGGTCAATCGAGAACTATTGGGTTGCCTTTTTTCGATTGCGAGAACTTACTCTTTACGATTTTGAGGAGGGACACAACATTACTTATGAAAATCCGATGTTAAAATAGTTCTGGCTTTTATAAAGAAAAAGCCATTAACTTATTGATAGTTAATGGCTTTAAAGTACCCGGAGTGGGAATCGAACCCACACTCCGTTGCCGGAACTGGATTTTGAATCCAGCGCGTCTACCAATTCCGCCATCCGGGCTTTCTCCCGTCTGTCTAATTCCGCCCCCGTAGGGATTTCACTTCGTTCAACATCCGGGCATTCTCTTTTGTGGAAAATGGTGTGCAAAACTAATTATTTCAATGGAATTCACAAAATTCTCATAAAACTATTGATAATTTTATTTTTTGAGCTTTTATTTTTGAGAATTTGTTTAAAGTTAAAGGGAATTTTAGAGGAGTACTCAACACCTAATCTTTCTGCTTCGCTTTCGTTATTGCAAATTATTTACAAGGAAGGTGTAATACCAAGGCGAAGCATCGTGTTTCTGTGGGTTACCTGCGAAGAAATTGGAATACTGGGATCGCTCTACTATTCCAATCATCCCATTTTCCCAATGGAAAAACTGTGGCATGTATTAATATCGATATGGACGGAAGAGTGGCCGAACCCCGCGTTTCGGTGTGGAGTAAATCACCCCAAAAAGGTAAAAGATTTCAACGGTTTGTACACACTTGCAAGTAATGTGTGGCCTGAACTTACAAAAATTAGCGACGAAGAGTGTGCTGCACTGTCGATCGTTCCCGACAAATCGTTACCCCAGCATTTTATACGTGCCAGAAACCACTACAGTTTTCATTGAAAAGGGGTTCCTATTTTAAATTATGCCACCGGTTACCACGCCGATTATCATAAAGTTGGCGACGAGGTTTCAAAAATAAATTTCGATAAAATGAAACTAGTGGCCGACCTTAGTTTTTTGGTGGGTTACAAAGTTGCCAATCTCGATAAAATAGACTTTAAACGATAAAAAGAGCGTTAATATTCTCTATAGGCAGAATAACCCTGCAACAATTATCGCACGACTTTCGCTATTTACCGGTAGATTTTTCGATATTAATACCAAAAGGTATTTTTACTTACCGATTGTTTTGTTCGTTTACCGACCTTTATGTTTCGTTAACAATTTTTTTGTTCTTTTTAACTAAAAAGGGTGTAACCTTTGCCCCCGTTATCAGTCTATTATTCTGAAAACAAGAAAACAAAAACTCCGAAAAATTCGGAGAAAACAATTACAAAAACAATTAAAGATAGAAAACATGAAAACAAAAATTAGTACAATTACAGCAGCAGCATTTTTTGCGCTATTTATTTTTACAGGAAATGCGAAAGCCGATGGGATAGAAAAAAATGCCTCGAGCCATGAAAACATTGAAGCAGTTTTAACTATTGAACCCTGGATGATTAACGAAACAATTTGGGAGACTGGAGAAACAAACTTAATTGAAGAAGCTTCGGAAACCGCACTTAACATTGAATGCTGGATGATTGATGAAACAATTTGGAATATTAATCCTTCTGTTATTCAAGAAGAAGAAAAAGTTTTGGAAATTGAACTCTGGATGACAGATGAAAGCATTTGGAATTAATGATATTTATACTCATATCAAATAGTTCAGAAACAGGAAAACGCGATTAGTTTTATTGAGATTTTGTTAACGAGCTGCAATAATTTGCAGCTCTTTTTTTTGCCGTATTTTAAAAAATTGTGGAGTAGCGATGTTTTAGGCTCACTTCATAATTCAATACTTCGCTAAATTTTTGTTTCTCACAAAGTCGCATAGGTCTGATTTTTAGCATATTATGGCAATCTCCTGCCCTTGTAATTCTCTGTTACTATCTTTTTTATGACTTTTTATTTGGCTTTTACCAAGTTAACCTCGTATTGCCACATTGAATTTATTCTTTTGCACAATCTCATCGTTAAAATATACTTTCCTTTTTCGTTTCAAATTCATATTCACAAACTATTTTCATACTTTGCACTCCAAATATTAAATACAAAAAAATGAAACATCTTCTATCGTTTGCACTTTTACTATTTTCGATAATATCCTTTGCTCAGGAGGGCAGTATTACCGAATCTAACATGTTAGAAATTAGAGGTTCGTACAACAAGAATGACCCATCGACAAAGGCGCTCACAAATGCACTATCGAATAACGATATTACTAAAATTGCATTAAGTCGCGAAAATCTCAGCACTGTAGATCACCATTTTAAATACAGGGTTGAGGTAAAAGGGATTTCCAATCAGATGAAATCGGGCAGATGCTGGATGTTTACAAGTATGAACACGTTAAGGCCATTGGTAATTGACAAATACAAGCTTAACAATTTTGAGTTCTCTCACAACTATCTCTACTTCTGGGACATCTTCGAAAAAGCCAACCTATATCTTGAAGCACAAATTAAGTATGCCGACAAGCCTATGGACGATAAATATGTAACCTGGCTGTTTAAAAGTCCGGTTGGTGATGGCGGCGTGTGGAACTCCTTTACCAACCTTGCCGACAAATACGGTCTTGTGCCAAAAGAGGTTTTTCCTGAAACTAACTCAAGTAACAATACCGGTTGGATGGTCAGGATTATTAATCGCAAGCTTCGTGAAGACGGCCTTGAATTGCGTGATATGAGCTCTTCAAAAGCAAAGAAAAAGGAGTTGGAGAGCAAGAAGATTGAGATGCTGAAAGATATCTACCGGATACTGGCAATGAATCTTGGCGAACCTCCAACTGAATTCAAATACAGGTTTGTCGACAAAAAAGACAGCATTGGCGAATACAAAACATACACTCCTAAAAGCTTTATGACTGAGGTGCTGGGGGATATTAATTTTGACGATTATGTGATGCTGATGAACGATCCAACGCGCGAGTACAACAGAGTGTACGAAATTGAATACGACAGAAATGTTATGGAGGGGAGAAACTGGATCTACCTCAACCTGCCTAACGATAAACTTAAAGAGCTTGCCGTAAAAAGTATAAAAAACAATGTGGCTATGTACGCCTCTTGTGATGTGGGAAAACAGTTGAATAACAACATCGGGATAGCTGATATTAACAACTTCGATTTTGAGAGCCTCTACGGAGTGAAGTTTGGCATGAATAAAGCCGAACGCATAAACACTTTTGAAAGCGGGTCGTCGCATGGCATGGCACTTATTGCTGTTGATGTTGACGAAAATGAAAAACCTGTTAAGTGGCAGTTCGAGAACAGCTGGGGCACAAAGAGCGGCCATAACGGGTACCTCACTTTTACCGATGAGTGGTTTAACGAATATCTGTTCAGAGTGGTTGTTAAGAGGGAGTTTATTGATGCTGAAACAGTAAAGCTGCTGGAACAAAAGCCAATCGTTCTTCCTCCATGGGATCCAATGTTTCAGGCTGACGAGTAAACTATTTTTCCCGCTCCCTGTTTTCCAACCGGTCTTTGTCTTGCTCTTTGCTTTCGCGAATCATATCTTCTTTGTTGTCCATTACCGGTGCCTCTTTTAAAGCTTTCCAGTCGAAGTTTTCGTCGAACGGGTCGAGTGCTTTTTGAGGGTCGAAAACACGCGGGTCGGATGCAACAGCGTTGTAAGGTGTGTAGTCGGGTGTATCGGTAAAGAAATCGGCAAAATCGGTTGCCCCTGCATCGTACTGATTCAGATAAGGTAGTTCGAGAATATTCCAGAAAGTTTTAAAGATACTTCCAAAACTATAATGCACACTGCCAACATATTTATGTTTTACCCACGGCGAAATCATCAGCAAAACACTACGGTGTGCGTCAATGTGGTCAACGCCGTTTTGTGCGTCGTCTTCGGTAATTACTATCAGCATATTTTTCCAGTAGGGCGTGTGCGACAGATACTCCACAATTCGCCCAACAGCCAAATCGTTATCCGCTTCGTAGCTTTCGCGAAACGGATAACCGGCCTCGGGGCGGTCGCCTGCACCGTGGTCGTTGGGAATAATAACGGTAATAAATGCCGGCATTGTATCTTGTCCGTTTATCCATTTTTCGTTAAACTCTTTTTTAAACTGGTCGATACGAAACTGGTCGGGAATTGCCGTATTATACGTCGGGTACATTTTCGAAGTGCGGTCCCAAATTGGTTTTGGCAACGGGAAATTTACATAGTGGTGATTTCCCTGAAATTTAAACCGTTTGTCGTAAATACTTGGTTCGAACATAATGCTGAATCCGAAGTTGAAAAAGTCAATCTTATTACGCTCTAAATGGTCCCACATCGAACCGGCTTCGTTGTAATCTTCCGGATAAATTGCACCGGCAGCTCCATTCATTGCATAAACTCCGGGTGCTTTCGATTTAAAATCGAACGAACGGTTTCCGCCATAACTGGCAGCGGTACAAGTCTCGCACCACTCGTTGGGGTAGGTGTTTGTAAGCCAGCGGTGCCCGTCGGCCGAAACATCCGAATCGACATAAAAATTATCGCCCAAAGCAAATGTTCGGGCCAGTTTTATGTGGTTCGACATAATGTTTGCGTTGGTTACCGATGCGGTTCGTTTTCTATTTTTAAACGATACACCCAATCCGTACCGAGCCAGATTCTTATCGCCTTCGGCTTCTTTTATCTGACCAAATATCTCATCGTAAGTACGGTTCTCTTTCGAAATAAAAACAATGTGTTTAATCGGGCTCTGTTTTTCACCCGGATAAAGTGGCACGGGATTATTTTTTCGCCAGGCAAAGGTTTTCGACGATGCTTTTTCGAAATGAAAATTATTGGCAATAACCTGTTTTGTATAGGCTTTTAATTGCTCTTCGGTGGGTACATCAACAACCTGAACAGTGCCTTGCATTAATGCACCAATGTAACTTCCTTTTGGCGTGAGCTCAAATTTTTCGCCACCGTTGGGGCCGCTACCATATCCTTTTGCATTCGAAATAATAAGTTTTTTACCGTCGGTGCTTACCTCTATTTTTGCAGGAAACCAGCCGGTGGGAATGTGTCCGAGTACCTTCAGATTTTCGGCATCGATAACTGCCACGGCATTTATTCCCGCCTCGGCAACATACAACCGTTTTTTATCGGGCGAAATGGCCATGCCAAACGGAATTACCCCGCGG
Organism: Draconibacterium sp.; assembly: GCA_015493625.1. Taxonomy (GTDB): domain Bacteria; phylum Bacteroidota; class Bacteroidia; order Bacteroidales; family Prolixibacteraceae; genus Draconibacterium. The sequence continues at coordinate 8,420 of WGCT01000246.1, forward strand.
AACTGCTTAATGCGTGGCTCCGGTTTTAGGTAAATTGTATTTACTACGGTGTCTTTTTCTATTGAAATTACCGAAATATTATCGTTGGTTCCGTTGCTTACAAAAATATATTTATCGGTGGCTACCAGCGAGTTGGGACTTGCTCCACCCACTGCGGGAATATCTTCAACTTTGGCGCCAACCAGGTGGCCGGTTTTTGTTTTGGCAATAACTTTTGGCGAGTCGGGCTCTTTTAAACTGATAGTAAAAACCGAAAAAGCTTCGGGCGAATTCATCTCTCCAAGTCCCGGAATAGAAACCGAATCGTTATGAATCCCTTTTACCATCTCTTCGCTGCCGTACGCAAATGCAGGGTATTTCAGTGCTTTGTCTATTACGTTTTTCTCGGTAATTCCATCAATCATATTGTATTGAAACATACCTACGTTGGCAACATAAATTTTCTTTTCGTCGGGCGACAGGCAAATTCCAAACGGATAGCGTCCCACCGGAACACTCTGTTCCAACTTATTTGTTTCGGTATTTGCGATTATCATTCTGAAACCGATTTGGTCGACAGCATACAATGTTTTGCCGTCTTTCGAAAGGGTTAGATCGCCAATGTAGCCGTGTGTATAATCTTCGGTATCCGATTTAAACGAACAGTCAATCGAGTCTTTTTTCTCCCCTGTATTAATATCGAAAATATAAATTTTGTTGGCTTGTCCGCCGGCCACATAAACCTGTTTATTGTCGGGCGAAATGGCCAGCCCCATAAAAACCGATTCAATTACTCCTTTGTCGGTATGCGGGCCGGGCGGTACTTGCTGAACCTCGGGGTTGGCAGAAAGGATATTTCTGATAATTGAGATTGAAAGTGGCCTGATTCCGGAGTTGGCGGTAACGGCAACATTTCCATCGGGACTTAATGTTAATCCGTACGGATGCGGAGCAACCACAATGCTTTTTCCGGCGGGTGCAACAATTCGCCCGTTTGGAATTACGGTTTTCCCGTTTTTATCGATTTTTGTAAAACTACTGCCGGCCGGCGCGGTAATTATCCACGGGTCGGCTTTTCTGTTTTGTGTACACGAAATCAGAAAAATTATTGCGAAAAAAAGAGTGGCCAGATTGAGTTTCATAATCTCAGTTTTAATTTTTTATAAAGATATAAAAAGCGGATAGGAATGAAAGGGGAAATTTATTACTATCCGGTAAAACTTTTCGGATTACTTTGCTTCGGGTTTGCCAAAAACTATTTGGGTTGAGTATATGTTAAAAACCAACAAGTTTCGGTAATTTATTCCACCCCGTAAAACCAATTTGTTAATTCAGCAAAACCAACAGTTTCCTAAGCTTTAATTATCCGATAAAATATCTTATTTTCGTCAATTCATTTAGAGTTAAATTTATGTGGATTCGGGTCTCGGGGCTTATTCTTCGAAATAAAATATTATTACTTGTTATACTGGCGGTCATTACTCTGTTTTTTGGCTATCACGCTATGCGTGTGGAGATGTCGTACAGTTACTCTTCCATGCTTCCTAAAAAAGATAAAGCTTACGAAGACTATCAGAGTTTTGTAAAGGTATTTGGCGAAGAAGGCAACATTATTATTGTTGGAATGCAGGACTCAACTTTCTTTCAGTTAGAGAAATTTAAGAAATGGAGAGCGTTGTGCAATAATTTAACCAATATCGACGGGGTCGATAATCTCCTGTCGGTTTCGAATACATACAATCTTATAAAAAACAAAAAGGAGAAAAAATTTGAGGTCAGAAAAATTTTCCCCGACACCATAGCAACACAGAAAGAGTTAGCCGGCTACGAAAAAGAGTTCCGAAGTTTGCCCTTTTACAAAGGTATTGTTTACAACCCCGAAACTTCGACCTACCTGTTGGCAATAACGGTAAATAAAAAGAAGATGAAAACCAAATCGCGCGAAAAAATGGTTTTATCTATTCAGCAGTTATGCCACCAATTCGAAAGCGACGAAAATGTTAAACTTCACTATTCAGGACTTCCATATATAAAAGTAGTAAACGCCATAAAAATCAGAAGGGAGTTATACCTTTTCAGTATTCTGGCACTGGCAATATGTATTGTTGTTCTGTTCCTCTTTTTTAGGTCGTTTAAAGCGGTAATCTTTCCGGTAATTATTGTTTTGATTGGCGTAATCTGGGCACTTGGAATGTTGCACCTTTTCGGTTTTAAAATTACAATTCTTTCGGGAATGATTCCTCCGCTGTTAATTGTAATTGGTATTCCGAACAGCATTTATATGCTCAATAAATTTCATCACGAATACGTTAGTCACGGAAACAAAATTAAGGCGCTGCAACGCGTAATTATTAAAATAGGGAATGCCACCTTTCTTACCAATTTAACTACGGCATCGGGTTTTGCTACATTTATTATTGTAAAAAGCGACATTCTAAAACAGTTCGGAATTGTTGCTTCACTAAATATTCTGGGGCTGTTTGTTCTTTCGCTGCTGCTTATTCCAATTATTTTCAGCTTTATCGAGCCACCCTCATCGAGACATGTAAAACATTTAGACGATAAATTTGTATCGGGAATAATTGAACGGCTGATGCGAATTACTCAAAATCATCGTACGGCAGTGTACATTATAACTATTGCAATTTTAGGATTGGGTATTTATGGAATTACGTTGATAAAAAGCTCGGGTTATATGCTCGACGATGTTCCGAAAGACGACCCCGTTTATGTTGATTTGAAGTTTTTTGAAAAGAATTTCGACGGATTAATGCCACTCGAAATAATGATTGACACAAAAAAACCTGGAGGGGCAATGCAACTTTCCACGTTTAGAAAGATTGACCAGCTTGAGAAAAAACTGGCTCACTACTCCGAACTTTCGCAGCCAACATCGTTACTTAACCTTTTAAAATTCTCGAAACAGGCATTTTATAACGGGCACGAAAAATATTACAGTTTACCCAATAACCGCGAAAAGAATTTTATTCTGCAATATGCCGCTACCGGGAAAAAGAACAGCGAAATGCTGCACGCTTTTATCGACAGCACCCGGCAAATAACCCGTATTAGCATACGAATTAAAGATGTTGGCACAACCCGGATGGAGGAGTTGTACGACGATTTTAATCGCGATATCGCCTCGGTTTTCCCTGCCGACAAATACAACGTTACGGTTACCGGCTCGAGCATAACCGCATTTAAAGGAACGCAGTATTTGTTAAAAAATCTTTTTACAAGTCTGATTCTTGCCATTATTCTTATCTCGGCATTTATGGCGCTAATGTTCTCGTCGTGGCGAATGGTAATTATGTCGTTAACGCCCAACGTAATTCCGCTGGTGTTTACTGCTGCCATTATGGGCTTTGCCGACATTCCCATAAAAGCTTCGACAATACTGGTGTTTAGTATTGCATTTGGTATCTCGGTCGACAATACCATTCACTTTCTTGCCAAGTACAGGCAAGAACTGGCTGCTACAAACTGGAACATAAAGAAATCGGTAACGCGCGCTCTGAAAGAGACCGGTGTTAGTATGATTTATACATCGATTGTGCTCTTTTTCGGGTTTGGTATTTTTACCCTGTCCACTTTTGGAGGAACACAGGCTCTCGGTGTTTTAGTGTCGTTAACACTTTTGGTTGCCGTTTTATCGAACCTTATTTTGTTGCCTTCGTTGTTGCTCACACTCGATAGAATTACCACAACAAAAGCATTTAAAGAACCACTGCTGAATATTTATAACGAAGAGGAGGATATTGAGTTGGACGAGTTGGAAATTCAGAATAAAAAAGAATAAAGAAGTAGCATTATGTATTCTGTCGAAGAGCTTCAAAATATTATTAATACCGAAATTAAAAATCGTACTGGTGAGTTAAAGAAAATTAGCCCGGTAAATTTATATGCGCCGGTAAACTATTCGCTCGAAATTGGCGGAAAAAGATTGAGGCCCGTTCTGCTATTATTGAGCTTTAATATTTTTTCGGATAAGGTAGAGAATGCGCTTCCGGCTGCCGTTGCACTCGAGGTCTTTCACAACTTTACACTTCTGCACGACGATATTATGGACAAGGCAGATGTTCGACGAAATAAGCCTACCGTTCATAAAAAGTTCGACGAAAACAGTGCCATTCTTTCCGGCGATGCCATGGCATTTTTATCGTATAAATTTTTGCTCGAATGCGTGTCGGAAAAACGTATCGACGTTATCGAACTTTTTTCGAAAACCGCTATTGAAGTTTGCGAAGGACAACAATTCGATATGGATTTCGAGGAC